>CAYWNG010000386.1:0-6643 GCA_964458685.1 uncultured Pirellulaceae bacterium | reverse complement strand
GCTTTTCATTGATGTACTCGCCATCAACTTGCAGATAAGGAACCAAGTCTCGTTGCATAAACGGCATCAGCCGCGGCAGCCGGATCGACCGAGCCACCGTTGATTCACCGCCCCCCACTTGGAAAAAATATTTTCTAAACATCTGTAGAATTTTCTTGCAATACAGAAACCAATTTGATAAAAACACGCATACCGAACTTTTTTGCTTTACGTCCAAGCTGCCCGAAGGAGTTCATCTTGTGCAAAAACAACAACAGCTCAACAGCTCAACAGCTCAACAGCTCAACAGAGAATTGCTAAGTTCTTGGCAGTTTTGATAACTACCGGCTTTGCCGGCTGCGTCGATGCGTTGCCCACTGGCATTGCAGGGCAGGCTGCCGCGAAGCCTGCCCCAACGGAAATCGATGCGGGCATCGTTTTCGCCGATCGCGAGAGCTATCTTTGTGTTAGCTTCCAGCAACTTGGGTTGTCCAATGTTCCTGGTGTTTCAAGCATAACATCATCTTGCGACTGTATCGAGCCGAGTGTCGTTTCTTATCGGTCATCGCCAGGGCAAAGTGCTCAAGCCGTTCTATTGCGATTCGTGAGAGAACATGAGGATAGTACAGCAAGAGTGTCATCAGAGCGTGCGAGCGATTCAGTTCGGGTCAACTTGGGAGTTCTCATTGACTTGAAGTTCGCTGACGGGTCCTTTCGCCAAATCAGGGTGAGTCTTCAGTGTGTATCGTCTGCGCTGGAGGTTTTACCATGAGTAGATTTCACCGTTCACTTACGCAATCCGAAACGGCCTTAACGCTCGGCCAGTTTCGCGGCGATGCAAAAGCCCATCTTCAACCAAAAGTTGCCCAATGGTTGCTATGGCTTGCGGCTCTCAAAACGTGTTTCTTGATAATGGGGCAGCTTCCATTTGCCATAAATTCCAATTCGATACTCGATCGTACTGGCCTTTCGGGCTTTGAATTTTTTACTGTGCTGATTGCAGAATCGTCGTTGCTTATTCTTCTAATCTCACGTCACAGCTTATTGTTCAAGTGCGTTGGCGTTTCTTTGTTCTATCTTGCATTGGCAACGATTACTTCTCTCAAGTGGCCACGCATCGTTACCCTGTTCGGCTATGATCTGCACCCTAGAGTGATTTTCTTTAGCAGTTCCCTGCTGGCAATCTCATTCTTCGGATTTCTTTACGCGAATCGTAAGGCTTTATCGACGACCAGTAATCGGAGCAGTTCTAACAGCCTCAAGGTAGGAAACTTGTTCTTAATTCTTGCGGCTATAAATGGTGCGACGCTTCTGTATTGGGGTGCAATCGCTTTGAGTACGCTAAGAATTGTGTCGAGTCCTGACGTATCAATAAAGGTTGTTGAAATTAGTCCAATGGTCGTTGGTAAAACCTCGACGGCTCGTGTCGAAATCAAGAATCGTTCGTCGCTACCGATAAAGTTTTGTGGCTCAGAATCGACTTGCTCATGTCTAATTGGACATGGTTTTGAGAATACGAAGCTTGAACCGAATGAAATCATGCACGTTTCTTTAGCGATAAGGCCGCGAGCCGATGGAATTTACAGAGAAACGCTTTCAATATTTTCAGATAGTAAGTTAAATCCGGTTCACTCGGTCGTCGTATCGGGCTGGGCCGAACGTGAATGACAGATTGATTGTTTGGTGTTAGAGGGTTTCTACTTTTTTACTCGGAGGATTGCGATGAACAATTTCAGATTCGCTGGTGGTGCATTGCTTTTGGCAATTTGCATCGGTAATTTTGCGTACGCTGCATGCTTGGGTACGTGCGATGGGGCAAAGCCAGGTGCTGGCGCTGGTGGAGTATTGAATTGTAGTAAGGCAGGAACCTGCACAGGTACAAGCGGGATCTATAACTGCACGTCGTGTATCCTTAACGACGCGACAGGAAATACATGTCGATGTAAAGTCGGTTGAAATCGTTAGTTTGCGACGGCGCTTTGCGAATGATCTAGCCTAGATGTGTAGGCTAGATCATACGCTTCCTATTTTACCTAGTGGTCATAATGATCGTTACTACCTCGTTCCTTATTTTTTGTATTGTGTTTTCCGATGAGAACAAACAGGGAACACCGAGTGCGCAAGAACTAAATGAGAATTGGATTGCATGGGTCAATTCGATTCGCTCAATTGACAAGCCATACAGGCTTGACTACTCACAATCCAACCCTTTCGTCAGATCACAGGGGTTTGAGCAAGAAGAAGTCTTAACTTGGTGCTTCGGGGATAAGTACTATTGTCGCGAACGTAGTTCGCGTCCGAACAAAGTTACTTCCGACTTCGATCCATTCATAGCGATCCTATACCAACCCGCTTACTATGCCGAAATCAAGAGGAAATCGTTGTCAGACGGGTGGGTCTTCAGTTCCACCGAATTGCCAACTGAAGTAACGTTGAGCCAGCTTTCGTTTTTGACAAGGTTTTGCCAGATTCCGGGTTCAGTTGATTCTTCAGAGGTTGCGAATCTTCAGAAGTATTCTGTCCGAGAACTTCGCCGAAATGATTCGGAGGTGCGCCTTAGCTACGAAATTAATCAAGTGGTGCGCGAGGATTTTGTAGATGGTGCAGGTAGCGTTGATCGCTTCGAAGTAACGTTCCAAAAGCTGCGAAACTGGCTCCCATCCCAAATTGATCGGCATTACGTAGATGGTTTTTGGTATTGTGGCGACTTTGAAGATTGGAAGACATTTGATTTAGCAGTACTTCCAACCAAGATATCCTATTTCGAAAGTACTGACAGAAGCGGCACTCCGTTTACAACGATCCTAATTTCCCAGTTTCGCGAAGTTTCAAGCAAGGAAGTTGAAGATCGGTGTAAGTTATCATTCTACGGATTGCCGGAAATAAGCCTGGACAGTTCTTTTGCTCGGTTCACTTGGTTTGCTCTTACAGTAATTGTTTTACTAGCGGCCATGATGATGGGAAGAAAATACATTAGATTGAAATACACTTGATACAATGTTGGAGCGTAAATGTCCCGACGCGCGTTTTCTTTAGTTGAGCTTTTGGTTGTAATTTCTCTTGTCGGTCTTCTAGTTAGCCTCCTGCTGCCTGCCATACAGAGTGCCCGGGAAGCGGCGAGAATGCTGGCCTGTTCTAACAATTTTCGGCAAGTTGGTTTCGCGCTTCATAACCATCTTGCAGTTTTCAATGCCTTCCCCGGTAACGGGGGGTTTCGCGAGGGCATATCCGTAAAAGGCGTTAGTGGTTTGATGACTACAATATCGACAACCGATTACGCCGATAGCATGACGTATCAGTGGGGAGTTGGCGTTCCAGGATCGCACCCAAAAGCTCAGACCGGTTCTTGGGCCTATGCAATTCTTCCGTACATTGAACAAATGGTAGCGTACGAACAACTTAGCGTCGCATCAAAACAGCCGACATTCTTGTGCCCGTCGCGGTCGCGTGCTGATTCGGAGCCAACAATTGATGACTCCTATGGCATGTACGTTTCTGGCGGTTGGGCCTGGGCTAAGTCGGACTATTGTGCGAATGCTCGCTTGATGCTCAATTACCCGCGATTCTATCGAGTTGCTGGTATTACTGATGGATTGAGTCAAACGTACGCAGTAGGTGAGAAAGCCTTCGATCGCAAAGTTCATTCACCTGCAACCTGGTATTGGGACGAACCGATCTTCTCTGGTGGCTCAAAAGGAACCGCTCGCGCCGGACTTGCAATCGTTCCAGACGGTATAGGAATTTCATTCAAAGAGAATTGGGGTTCCTCACATCCATCAGGTGCAACTTTCGCAAACGCGGACGGGTCTGTCCGATTGATCACATCTACGATTGATTTTAGAGTAATGCGAGCACTATTAACACCGGACGGAGGCGAGATTGAATCTAATGGAGCGAACGAATGACAACTTGGCTGTGCCTTCACGCTTGCTCCGCCATTGTTCTCTGCATTGCAGTTTTAAATTGCAATGGAACTACTGCACTACTATTTGCAGACGAAATTGTTATCGATCTGGCGAGAGGACAGCGAGATCCGCTGGTTGAGTTCGTTCCGCCTGCGATCGGAAGCCCTGATGTCACGCAGTTCACTTCGCGAGGACTACGCATAAAGCAAAGGCCCGAGATTTCGGGGCATCGTTCTGGCTCTACTGGATTCAAAGTATTGCTACCGGCTCGTGGCAACTTTAGAGCCGAGTTGGCAATGAAGATTTTTCAACTCGAACCATCGCGTTCCGGCTGGGGGCAAGGGATTGTATTCATGGTTCTGTTCGATGATTCCCAGCAGACTGCACTCAAAATCAGCCAGGTCGCATTGGCACCTGATGGCAAGCAAATGACCATGACCGAGAATATGGTCAATGGTAAAGCAGTTCATAAAACTTACCCAACTGCCTTGCGGGATGGACGATTGATAATAAGTCGGTCTAGCAGCAGGGCATCGCTCGGTCTAGCTCAGGGCGCTGAGAGGCAGGTTCTCGCTGAGCTTGAATGCCCAAACGCAGATGTAAGTGGAGTGGAGGTTTGGTGTACTCGCGTGAATGAGGGAAATCGATCAACAGATATCTTGGTTGAATCACTGAAGTTTGAGGCGGACGAATTCATTGCCTTTCGGGAGGGGAAACCCCGCTTTTTGTCGAAATGGCGAGTCATTTTTGCCGTTCAACTTGCTTTACTCCTAGGTCTATTGTTTTGGGCTTGGAAGCAAAAAAGGCAGCGAGCTTACTAACTCCCAATTCGAGGTGAATTTGAATTCGTGTTAACAAACTTGAAAGTTGTCGACGTATTTGCTGTAACATTTATCGTTGCCGGGTTCGTAGTTGTCGCTGATTTAAAATCGCAAAGACCAAATGAGTGGATGTGGCTACAAGGCGACATGTCAGATCACTTGGGTGCTGAGTACAACAATATTGCAAAGTCGCTTGTTGATGGAAAAGGGTTTTCAAATCCGTTCCAGATTCAAACCGGGGCGACCGCATGGATGCCTCCTGTCTTGCCAGTAGGATTGGCAGCAATCCATTGGTTTTTTCCCGATCCGAGCATTGCGAGACTGTTAATGTTCGTTTTGTCTGCAGTTGCTGCCTGGTTCACGGGGCTTATCGTCGTCGACCAAGCAATTGAATTGCGAATTAGGATTCTTGGGCACCTAACGTTTTCGGTCGGCCTTGCGGCAAACTTTCATGAGATATTTCAAAAAACACATGACCCTGGATTATTGTTGATATTAGTGAATTCGATGTATTTGGGTTCTCTCGTAATAGATAAAGCGAGTGGACGACGATCGATATTGCTTTGGGGATGCTTCGGTGGCTTTTGCGCACTTTGTAGTCCCGTATTAGGCGCGACATGGGCTCTCTTCTGCATCTATCGCTTTTGGCCCTTCGAAAAATGTGCTGATGGACTTAGAATTGCAAATTGCAGATTTCGAGTTGCAAATTCAAAGGCTGGACGTTTGCTATTGGTTGCTTTAGTTGCTATCGTCGTGGTGCTACCTTGGACAATTCGAAACCGCCTGACGCTTGGCGTATGGATTCCCATAAAGTCGAACGGAATGTATGAACTATGGCAAAGTCAATGTGCTGACGACGACGGCGTCATCGACTTGAGAACTTTTTCCGAACATCCTTGGAGTGTTTACAGTCCGCAATTGACACGGATCAAAGAGGTCGGTGAGATTAGATTTATTTCAGAAAAGGGAGATGAGGCGATTGACTCCATTCGTCAGAGTCCACTGATTTTTGGACGCCGGGTTGCTAATCGTGCAGCCGCAGCTACAGTCTGGTATCCAGCGTTCTCCGAGTATCAACTAGAACGTGGTGGAGGTTGGCCAATCTTTCTTAAGCGAATCGTTTTTCCCATCCCTTTTCTCTCAATTGTGTTACTGCTTTTGTGTGGGTTATCGAAAGGTGATTCCAGACGATTTCATTCGATAATCATGATTTATTGCGGGATACTGGGTCCGTACATCCTTATCAGCTATTACGAGCGATATGCGATCCCACTGCTTGCGATGAAACTCATGTTGGTACTATTTGGAGCTAGCTGCTTAGCAGCGAAATGTTCGAGGCTCCTTAAGGAACTGGGCGCTCCTCGCGGTCAGCTCGACGTAGGCTCCTCCGGCTCTGACTTGGGACATAATGAGGCTTGAGACTTGAGGGGTGAGACTTGAGTGTTTCTCGTGTAAGCAACTCCCAACATGGTTGCCGCTTGTTCAACGGAAAGGCGTACGGGTTCTGGCGTACGGGGACACAGCACGCGTTTGCCCAGCTTAACACTTTAGGATTCATTGACAAGCTTTCGAAAATCCTTGTAAGGATTTCGCCTCTCATCCGTCTACCAATTCTTGGCCAGTTCAGTTTCCTAACGAGGAGAGCAGTCGAGCTGGGTCCGTAGATCGAATCTGGGTTATTGTTGCTTTGGGAGACCCTGGCTATCTGTCGATTGTGTCGCTGGGAATTGTAGTGACCTTGCTTCGTAGCTGGACCGGCCACGGTTCAGACTCTTTTACTTGTTCAGAAGCCCCAACGTTTTCGACAGCCGAGTCGACAGGGACGACTGAATCCTGGCGGAATCAGCTACGAAGCGATGATGAGCTCACTGGGCGGAATTACGACTATCGCAAGGATTGAATCGAGCTACGCATGGAGTATCTGGCTCGGTACTTCGG
>CAYWNG010000385.1:0-6648 GCA_964458685.1 uncultured Pirellulaceae bacterium | reverse complement strand
CGATGGGCAAATAAAGGCAGGGATTTCTGGCTTGTCAAATCCCCAACGCTCGTTGTCAGGAGCAAGAGCC
This sequence comes from uncultured Pirellulaceae bacterium, assembly GCA_964458685.1. GTDB lineage: Bacteria > Planctomycetota > Planctomycetia > Pirellulales > Pirellulaceae > Aureliella. Next base: position 6,578 of record CAYWNG010000385.1, on the reverse strand, counting down.
GCAGCTTGAGGAATGTTCCGAGCCGCGCCGGACATTGCCCATGAGCTCGCGCCCATGCTTCTCTGGCCGTTGTCGTAGATGTTGAAGCGTGCATCTTGCTCGATGTACGGCAAAATACGATAGAGCGGTGTGTTAAACCGAACATCCACACCGGCTGGCATTGTCTTCGTTGCGCTTTCGAAGTTATGCACTGCCAAGCCCAGTTGCTTCATGTTGTTGCCGCAGGACATACGTCGTGCCGCTTCACGTGCTGCTTGAACCGCTGGCAGGAGTAGACCTACCAAGATACCAATGATTGCGATAACCACCAGCAATTCAACCAGCGTGAAGCCGCGGTGAATCGCTCCAAAGGACTTCTTCATACTAGAACCTCATAATTAAAAAAGGGAAACAACCTGAGATGAGCGGCAACTTCATAACAACCAAGGAAAATTTAATGACCATTGCGCTCTTTGCCTTAGGCCACTATGGCCCTCGGTCCGTCTCAACTACACAATTGTCCAACGCCATCATTTTTTTTCAACAGTTTAATGGACCTGCTGAAAGATTTTCTCCGAAAAATGCTGGCGCGTAACTAAAGGTCTCACTATAGAGCGACGTTGGCGGATTATTGTCCGCAAGGGAAAAAGAAATTTTTCCGGATTTTCACCGAAACAGCCTCGTCTGGAGCTGAGCGAACCGCCCGTTGGGCCTGAAATGCAGAACGGACACCTTGCGGTGCCCGTTCGAGTTTTGCGTCGATCAGCGTCGCGTTATCTATGGATTGTCAGCAGGAACTTCGGATGAGTTTGCTGATTCTGCCGATTCAGTGACAAAGTCTTGCTTCGGCCGAGCGGTTTCGCCGAGCACGATAACATTGCCGCCAAATCCTGAACTGGCTTGCTGATTGTAGACATAAGTAGCATCCAGCGCCTTACCCATGCGTTGGCTAGCCTCGAATAGGTGAGCCTTGGTATAGGCGTCCATCGATTCGCCTGACTGAGTCAATTGGCCTTCGATCTTGGACTTCAACTGCTTCAGCTGCATTACGCTAAGGTTCGAAATGGCCTTGGTCGAAGCTGACCCGCTGCCACTTGGAATGGCCAAATCGATCAAGCGTCGCATATGCTCGTTCTGCAAGTTGCGTCGAAGGCTGCTGATCATTGGCTGTCGATCGCTGAACTTCTTCTCTGGCTTCATCTCAAGCTCGCTCCAGATCTCTCCGGTGACCGAGTTCAATAGCTCAGGCAATGTCAACGCATCCTGATCAGCAGGCACGCGGAACTCATTGTCATAGACCTTTCGCAAAGTCGATGGATTCATGAGTTGAGTCAATGTCGAAGATTGCATCGACAGGATTCGATCGTGAACTGGCCACGTCGGATCGCTTCCGAAGGAGCTCTCCATGAAGTCCTTTGTCAATCGAGCAAGCAACTCAGGAGACAAAGCATACGAACTGTCTCGGAAGACTGTCTCAAGAACGAACTTGAGCGCATTGCGTTGGTCCGCGGCTGGTACGACCGAGATCGGCAATCGTTCCTTCGGATCACCCTTCTTGTCGCGATTGATGAAAGCACCACCAACCCAATTGGCCATCATGCCCGTGTTGCGAGACTGTAAGCTGAGTGTCAGTTCATAGCCTTCACGAGCCTTCGTCCAACTGTCGCCCTTCTTGACGTAGTCATCCATCAACTTCTTACGGAATCGCTCGATCAACTTGGCTTGATCCTTGGCAAAGTCCAAGGGGTTCTTGCTGAAGTCGTAGCGACGAGCCAATGGGTCAGGACCGGTTGTATCTTCGTCTGTGGAGAACTGCAATTCTGGCTCGCTAGCTCGCGAGAGGATTGGTTGCAGATCTTTCTCGAAGGTGTAACCGTATTCGATTGCCCAGTAGTCATAAGGACCAATGCCAACCATCGTGTAATCACCTTGCTTGTCACCAACTTCGACTCGCAGGTTGATCGGAATGTAATCCATTACCGAACCAGCTAGAGCTTTACCCTTAACCTTGTCGCTGTTGATCTCTTCCAAGGTGTACAAGCTACTAGCCTTGAAGTTGTGTCGCAGACCAAGAGTGTGACCTACTTCGTGAGCAACCAAGTCCGCAAGCAAAGGACCAATGAAGGATTCAGGCATACCGTCGAGTTGAGTTTCCTCAGGCTTTTTAGGTTCTTCCTTCTTTGGCTCTTCCTTCTTCGGTTCTTCTTTTTTAGGCTCTTCTTTCTTAGCTTCGTCGGCTTTAGCTTCTGGCTTTGCATCAGCCTTGGCTTCGTCCTTCTTAGCTTCTGGAGCGGCTGCCTTAGCGGCCTCTTCCTTCTTCTTTTCTTCGTCTTGTTTGTCGTCAACCAGAGCGTCTGGCCCCAGTTCAAGCATCATACGCATCATCGATGTGTCCATGCGCTTGCCTTCAAGAGCCAGGCACATGCCGTTGACTTGGCTAACTCGATTGAGCAAGCCATCCAACAGTTCGTCACCCATCATCTTGGTTTTCAATTGCATTGGATCTTGCATCGCTTGAGCTTGCAAGCGCTGAGACAATTGACGACGTTGATTGGTATCTGCGAAACGAATTCGAGGGTCCCAGCTTGGATTTTCAGCTAGCCAAGCTCGAGCCTCCGTATCCATGCCTTCCATCGCCAGAACTGGCATGAAGTCGCCAAACTGTTGATTGAAGTGACGAATCCAACCGTCGGTTAGAACAACGTCAGCATCAAGGATCTGTCCTGTTTCTGGGTGCACTCGGCTTGGTCCAATGGCTGTGCCAACGTTGTTGTTCAACCAGCGAATGAAGTTGTATCGTACGTCTTCAGGATCTTTCTCCATGTGTGCGCCGGTCGACTTGTCCTGGTAGTGAACAACGATTGCGTCCGACAAGCCCACCTTTTCGAAAGCTGAATTCCAATGCTCGATACCTTGCTTCACCCAACGTCGATAGCGGACCGGCGTAGTGTGTTCAATGTAGAAAGTGATTGGCTCGACTGGTGGCGAGACCTTCAGCGATGGATCGCGCTTCTTCAAGTGCCAACGATTGATGTAGTTGACAGCAACTTCGTCGCGCTTGTACTTGCCGTAATCGGAGTAGCTTGTTGTGAAGTATCCAATGCGTTGATCGGCGACTCGTGGTCGATAATCGCCACCTTCAGGAATCTCGCTGATGGAATAGTACAGCGTGTTCAGGTTGCCGTTGCCGTTGGGAAGTTCAAAGGCTAGTTCAATGTTCTTTGGAAACGCCTTGGACTTGACGATCTTCGCCAGAGCCGGATTTTGACTGCGTCCGGAAGCTCCGAAGAACACGCTGGCGTTGTTGACCAGCAGTTGACGTCCGTCAATAACTGGACCGCCGCGTGGGGAAAGCGTGATGATTGGCGTATCCAGCAGAACGCGTCCAGTGAACAGTCGATTGACCGAGTCCCTGGACTCACTATCACCGCCCGAACGAATTGTCGTATTCGGTTCGATGAGCGCTAGTCGACCGTTGTATTCACGCCATTGAACGTAGAAGTCGCCAGCCTGAAGGCCCGCGAAAATCTGTCCGCTGGCTACGGTCAAGCCAATAAAGTACTTCTTAGCTTCGAAGCTCTTTGGGAGCTCTAAAAGCAGTTGGCCCTTGTCATCCTTCACGTAAACCGTGTACATCGATGGTGGCTCACCAGGTGGAGCTTCAATCTTCTTGAAGCCTTCGATCACCTTGTCAAACGGTGGGTAGGGCGAAGGAGCCTGGGATCTCGCTTCTCCAAGGGTGGCTAGCACCAATGCGAGAGCGGGTAGGACAAAACGAAACATCTTCATACCATTACCTTTTTGGCAGAAAAACCTGTTAACAGTAGATTAATTCTTCGCGCTCGACGAATTCAGCTTGGGTCAATTGTCTGCGAATCAACGGGGAAGCGTTACCCATTCCCGTTTTTCAATCGAGAGTAGTCTAGTCGAAATAGCTTGCCTAAACCGCAGCCTCGAATGAAATCTTCTTAACCTTCCAGCAGCAAACCAGTACTTGTTAGTTTGGGATGCCTTTGCCCGAGCGGGATCGATTTCGGCGAAGTTCCAAACTAATTATAGGGTGGGGTTCAAACGATTGTTCGGCCGGTAGCGGTTGAGCTAACTTTACGATTTGCCTTGTGGCCATTGTCGCCGCATATGCACCGGTTTCCCGTTAGGCTTTTTGCAGCTTTGAGAATAGACTTGTCTAGAGCTTTCCAAACGCTTGAAAAAGTCTAAAAAACACTGTCCTAAGCACGGCGTTCTGAGTTTCCGCAAGCCGCCATTTGTTTCGGAAAATACCAAGAATTGCAACGTACAATCCACTTTTGAAATCGACGATGAACCTATCGCCATCTTCCGTTACTGCTGCTACTTCGGTTCCACCCAAACGCGAGTCGGACGGGCGGAATCGTCAGCAATGGGCCGTGGTCGGAGGCGGAATGCTGGGCCTAGCCACGGCGCTCCGACTGGCCGAAAGAGGTGAATCGGTCACCGTTTTTGAAGCCGCCCCCGAAATTGGCGGACTGGCTAGCGCCTGGAAGTTGGGGGAGGTAGAGTGGGACAAGTACTATCACGTCGTCCTCCTATCCGACCAAGCTCTGCGTGAGCTGTTGGAAAAGACTGGGCTAGAGAAGGAGATCCAGTGGGTTACGACGCGCACTGGCTTCTATACTGATGGTCGACTGCATTCCCTGAGCAGCTCGCTTGACTTCCTCAAGTTTCGGCCTCTCTCTTTACTGCAAAAGTTCCGTTTGGGCTGCACGATTCTATACGCCTCGCGGACAAAGCCTACGAAAAGCCTGGAAAATACGCTGGTGGAGACTTGGTTGCGCAGCTTAAGCGGCAACAAGACCTTTGAGAAAATCTGGCAGCCGCTACTCAAGGCTAAGCTCGGTCCGGCCTACTCCAGAACGTCAGCAATGTTCATTTGGTCCTACATCGACCGAATGTACAAAGCGCGTCGAAGCGGAATGAAGCGCGAACTCTTTGGCTATGTTCCAGGCGGTTATCGTCGAGTCCTCAACGCCCTGCAAAAGCATCTGCAATCGCTGGGCGTGCGAATTGTAACCAACGCACCCGTTCGATCGATTGTCCGCGACTCGAGTATTCAGAAGCTTCGCATCGATTTAGGTAGCGACATTGGCCATGGGGTTGGCAGTGCAGAAAACAGCGAGCCACAGTTGTTCGACCGAGTTGTAACGACTGTTCCCAATCCTCGGATCGCTGCAAGCTGTCCGCAATTGAATAGCGATGAAACTAGCCGGCTTACATCGGCGGAGTACTTGGGGGTCACGTGCACTTCACTTCTGCTGGATCGCCCGCTTGGCGGTTACTACGTCACCAACATTACCGACTCGTGGGTTCCGCTGACTGGCATCATCGAGATGGGTTCCATACTTCCGCCGGAACGATTGGGCGGAAACTACTTGGTCTACTTGCCGCAATATATGTCTAGCGATGACCCGAGATTCGAAGAATCCGACGAGCGGGTACACGACCGATGCATACAAACTTTGGAGAAGATGTATCCAAACTTCTCCAAAGATCAGGTCAAGACGATCCAAACGGCCCGAGCCAGATACGTGATGACACTGCCGACTCTGAACTACTCCGACAAGATACCACCGGTCGTTAGTAGCGTGCCTGGCTTGTATCTGTTGAACTCATCGCAAATCACAGTCGGCTGCCTGAACGTAAACGAGATCATCGAGATCGCGCATCGCGAACTAGAGCAATCCGTGTTTCCCGATGCGAAGGTAGGCACGGTATAGCCGCTCTTGCAATTGGCACGAGGTATGGCGAGTCACTCGGCGACTTCGACAACACAGTCCATGGCGTCGAGTGCGGCGGTAATTTCATGAGCTGCCCAGGCGAGGTCGTTGGTCGCCAGCAGGTACCGCGGACCGTTCATGCTCCAGTGTTGTATCGCAGGCTTTCGAGGATTGGACTCACAGAAACGTAGTTGCACAGCTAAGTCATGGTGCTGATCTTCCCAAGCACTGCCTTCTGCCGAAGATACCCAAACGAAAGCTAGTCGATCAAGCTGCTGCAGGCTTGAACTACTTGCGGAAGCAAATACCGCTGAAAACTCACCGAGGTTTGCAATCACAATCGATCGATTGTGACGACTGGCCCGATCCTTTTCTTGGTGCCCTGCCCTGCTCTCTTCTATCCTACACTCTTCTGTTCTGGCCTCGTTAAATCTACTCACCGTTCCTTGGTCTTCGATTGCCTTCAGTGCTGTTTCTTCTAAAGGCAAGCTGCTTGGTCCAACGAGTAGCAGCTTACTGGGGCCAAGTTCCAGTCGCTTTGAGAGAGTTTCAATCGACATGCTTGAAGCTGGATCAATCCAATCGCCGGCAACATCGATGGCCGGCTTCAAGATAAACTGCCGCATGCACATCCGCGGGTGAGGAATCTTTAGCTGTGGAGTCCAGATAAGTTGCTGATCGTAGAGCAAAATATCCAAATCGATACGACGAGCTTCCCAGCGCCGCTGTCGCTCGCGCCCCAATTGCTGTTCGATCGAGCGAATCACGTGCCACATTTCCCATGGGCTGAGGTTCGTTTGTACCGCTGCCACAACTGCTCGATCATAATTAGCGTCGGCCATCGAT
>CAYWNG010000384.1:3346-6665 GCA_964458685.1 uncultured Pirellulaceae bacterium | reverse complement strand
GAGTCTAGCAAAAGTGGGGCGTCCAAAGCCAGCCCGACCGAAGCTCTGTTTTCACCGTTTTTTCAAGCATTTGGGTGCGCGGGCGTCCCGCCCGCGTTTGAGGCCATATAAGGCTTGACCGTGGAGTCGGAGATTTGCTAAGAGACGACCTTCGAGACTTTCCACGCCCACGTAGATCTAATTCAGTTTTATCAATGAAATACTTACTTGGGGCGATTGCCCTTACTATCGTTGTTACCGCTGTCGCGATCTTTAGTCGACCACTGATTCCGATCGACGAGACTCGCTATGTGAGTGTTGCCTGGGAAGCATACGCGACGGGAGATCTCCTGGTCTCGCACATGAACGGAGCAACCTACGCACACAAGCCACCGCTCTTGTTCTGGTGGATCAACGCGTTTTGGGCAATCTTCGGAGTCTCTGATTGGGCGGCACGAGCCGTGGGACCTCTAGCAGGACTGTTGTGTTTACCGCTGGTGCGTTGGATCTCGCGACAATTATGGCCCGAGGATGAACGAACTGCGAACTTCGCGCCTTTTATTCTGGCATCGTTCTCCGTTTGGTTATTGTTCGCGCCGCTGACCATGTTCGACACGTCGCTGACGCTGACAACACTGCTTACGATTTGCGGTGTCTTGATGGCTCGACGTGGTCAGTGGATTGCAGGATGGGTGCTGGCCGGTCTCGGCATGGGATTGGGAATCCTCACGAAAGGTCCAGTGATCTTTGTTCATACACTGCCTCTAGCTCTGTTGGGCGGATGGTGGGCTAGAGAGGCGTTGGTTGTTCGTTCGGCTACAGCAACAACAAGTTCGACAAGCCAAGTAAATCAAAGTTGGTGGAAATGGTACGCGGGTGTGTTAGTCGCGATCGTAGTCGCGGGAGCTGTCGGGCTTAGTTGGGCAATTCCATCGGCGATCGCTGGTGGCCAAGCATACGCCGACGAGTTGTTGTGGGGGCAAACTGCAGGACGTGTTACCAAATCATTTTCACATCGTCATCCGTTCTATTGGTATCTGCCGATTCTTCCGTTGTGTTTACTGCCCTGGCTTTTGATGGGAACAGTTTGGCGGGGCGTGCGAAGCATTGGCAGGCTGGATTGGGGGCTTAAGCTCTTGATCTGCTGGATCGTCGCACCGCTGGTTGTGCTGAGCCTTATTAGCGGAAAACAGGTTCACTACCTCATGCCTTTGCTCCCGGCTTGCGCACTTGGAATCGCAAAGCTCATCGCATCAGTTCGAGTTGAAATTCCCTCGCGAGACGCCATAGCTTTGGCTGTCGGTACTTCACTTGTGGGTTTGTTGCCGATTCTGTTTAACACGTTGCCCAAGTTTCACGAGCTCGGTTTGGCGGGAATTGTTCCTAACATCTTTGTTCCGGTCTTGGTGCTAAGTGGCATGGCAATCTACTTGGTCTGCCGCAAGTCAGCGGAACGCTTGGTTACAGGTCTTGCATCGATCTCGGCATTTTCGGTTTGCACAATCATTGTTGCTGGAACAGTCAACTTTTGGGATGGTTTTCGCGTTGATGCATTGGCGACTTATGTGGCTCAGTCCAAGTCGCCGATCGTCTGGTACGGTGAATATCATGGGCAACTTAATTTTGCCGGGCGCGTGCCCAACATTGATGCTGCAAAGACCGATAAAGATCTTGATCGGTGGTTGGACGAGCATAATGGCGGATTGGTCGTCACTCGAATGAATGCTGATTGTGAAGCTGCAAAGCGACTGTTTGAGACTGAACCCACGCACACCAGTAACCAACCAACCGACCTCCAGCGACAACTCATCGATGAGGTATTGTCGCAGCGAGTCGAGTTTTCGCGGATGGAACAGAAGCCTACAGCCGTTTCGATCTACTGGATACGTCAGGGCCTGAAAAAGAAACCGCACGTAGTCCTTTGTATTCCACCGCGCAATCAAGATGGCTCGACAAGTGTTGAATCGCGGACCGCTAAGATGGAAGGCCAGAACGTGAAGTAGGTTTGGTAGGTTCTTATCTGCCGGAAAGAACCAAAGTAGACGGTCCAATCCTCTAGACAGAGATCTTCGTGGGATGCATCTATCGAAGCGAAGCATCCTTCATTTGCTAAGGTTTGTAGCCCAGACCGATCCTGGTCAAGCCCGGAAGGAGTTTGATCCATAGCGGCAATCAGAACTGCGGCAATCAGAACAGGGTCACTCCGTCGATCTCTTCTTGCTGGCTGGATGAGGTTGCTGGAGCCGCTTCATTTTCGTGAAGCATATTGGTCAACTCGGATAGGTCCTCGGGAGTAGCTTTACGTTTCGCGGCACGACGAGCCATAAGAGCGGCTCGGGCTTTCTTGCGAGACCATTCCATCTGTTTATCAACGTGCGTCTTTAGCAGCCCACGCAAGTGTTCCTGCCTGCGCCGCATCAGTTTGACCAGCCCCATGATCGCGATCAGTCCGGCCAAGCCCAGCACAACGAGTTCTGGCGACATAACCCTCTCCTCAATCCGCTATTGGATTAAGGGGAGTCTAGTAAAAGTTCGGTTCGAGCGGGATAGCTATTTTTTCGATGAACATCTGCCCAGAGACGGAGCAGATTGGACACGGAAGGCACGGGGACACGGCTTCGTCGGACACGGGGGACATGGCTTCGTCTACTACGGAAGAATCGGCCAAAATCAAAAACTCAAATAATTCTGTCCCCGAACCCCCTGAACTTTCGCTATTTCCACTGAGTAACCTTCTCATTGCACAATTTCAACATAAGGGAAAGAATCATGGTTCGCTTGTCGCTCGGCCTGTTGTTTGCCATCTTTACAATCTGCTGGACCACCCAATCAGCATCAGCACAAATGTTTTACCAAACACCGAATGGAGCCATCGTTGCTGTGGCACCTCGTGTACCAGTTGTGAGCTATCCCTACGCATACAATTCCGGCTACTGGGTGAACGGTCAGCAGGTCTATTATGGCAATGGATACAACCACCCATCACGATTATGCTACCCAGCCTTGCCACGAGTCACTGTCACCAGGACGCAGCTTGATCCACAACGACATTTTTTCAACGGCAACGGCTCTAGTTACTCACCTGGCACCAGCCAGATCTGGAGCGGTCCTCGACGATAAGTCCGGTTGAAATCAACTTTGAGTCATAACGAAGATCCGAGGCTTTCCCGCAAAAAGACACTCGCCATCGTCGTTGCTTTCTCGACAATCGGGATTTTGGCGCGCCGCATGAACCGCGTGGGAACCGCGTGGCGCGACCGCGTGGACCGCGTGGGGACATAGCTGACTCTCCGGGAACGGTGGTAGAGGCCGAAGGAGTGGCCGAAGGAGTGGCCGAAGG
>CAYWNG010000384.1:0-3246 GCA_964458685.1 uncultured Pirellulaceae bacterium | reverse complement strand
GGCCGAAGGAGTGGCCGAAGGAGTGGCCGAAGGGAAAAGGAGTGGCCGAAGGGGACACAGCAGAAGGAGTGGCGGAAGGGGAAGAAGGAGTGGCGGAAGGGGACACAGCAACACATTTAAGTCGCGAGTCGCGTGAAAATAGGGGGGTGCAGTGGAGCTAGGCAGAAACAAATGCACTCACCGTTCCGGGCAAAGCGATTGGACACGGAAGGCACGGAGGACACGGAGAAAACCAACTACTAACGGAGAGAAGACTCATTAGGGGCAGCAGCACGACCCATTAGCGGGAACGGAACCGCGTGGGGACATAGCTGACTCTCCGGCACGTTGCCAAACGGGGACACAGCGCTGTGTCCCCTCAAGTCCGTATAAGAGCGGCTCGGGCTTTCTTGCGAGACCATTCCATCTGTTTATCAACGTGAGTCTTTAGCAGCCCACGCAAGTGTTCCTGCCTGCGCCGCATCAGTTTGACCAGCCCCATGATCGCGATCAGTCCGGCCAAGCCCAGCACAACGAGTTCTGGCGACATAACCCTCTCCTCAATCCGCTATTGGATTAAGGGGAGTCTAGTAAAAGTTTGCTTTGAGCGGGATAGCTTTTTTTCTGATCACCACCAACGTGAGCACTTATCAAATCCCGACCGAGCAGATTGAACGCGGAAGCCACACAAGTCACGGAGGAGCCCCCTTAGAGCAACACCTTAGTGACAAAGCTGCAGTTTACACTAGCGCGGTCCGAAATAAAGCTAGTATTGCCATCTTCCGGCGCATGTCAGAGATTCGAGACATTCCCCAAAACGATACTGACATTAAGCAGCTTTCTGTAACATTTCCGCCCCGCTAGCACTCCAGTCAATCGTTGCACAACCGCCGTGCCAAACACAATTGGCTGTGTCCCCAAACCTTCAAACCTTTGTGAAAAAAACACTAAGCAAAATTCAATCCGCGCCCCTAGATTTACTGATTGACAGAGCACGGAAACCCCGCTAACTTCAATTCTAGACATCTAACTAACTTTACTTGCCGAGGGTTAACAATGATTAAACGTACGATAGCATCGCTGGCGGTCCTTTTGCTTTCCTGTCGGTGTTTCGCGCAGTAGGAACGTGCCGGATCAGGGACGTTTGCGGACCCATATTTTTATAGCATTCGGAATGCAGACGGGAATGGTTGGGCGGCTTGCAGAGGACAAACGCTATTAAGCCAGAATGCAGGGTGTACTACGTCTGAGAGTAAGGTCGATGAGAGTTTTAGATATGTTAACCACCATAAGAAGTTGAAAAAGGGAATTCGACAGCACAAGTCATGGGACTCGTTTGTTACGAGCGCTGGTGTCTTGGAGGAGAAGGTAGCAGGGTGGACGGAGCTTCTCAAGACACAGTATGTCCAGGGCGGTAACGATCTCTCGCAGTATCGTAGGTATACCGCAGAAGGCAAAAAAGAGTTGTCATCTGGGAGTGAAGCGGGCAGTGCGGAGTTGTTTACACAGTATCAAGATCCAGACGCCCCAATTCCACAGAATTTGCAAACCGACGTGCCTTATATCAACACTCAAACCGTGAAGTTTACGTTTGATCGATCACCGGGCGCGAATGAGTTCTGGGAACTTACGCTGAGTGCATACCCTGGAGAACAAGTGTACCCTCCTGAGTTTGAATACAGCAAGTCGCGACTCGGGTTTTGGGAAGAGACGGGTGTGGCAGATGCGCTGGATGGACTTACCCAAGCTTATCCAACTTTAGCGGCGTTTTATCAGTGTTTCTACGGCATGAATGTTGTTGAATTCGTGACGATGTTTCCAGGACCCTATTTTGATTTTTATTTTGAGCGTCTAGAGGACGCTTATATAAACGAGTTGGCAAATCAAGCCTAAGGTTTCTTGTTATGCGACTTCAAACATTGATGCTTCTTTGTAATTTTCTGGTCCTTCTTTCCACCACGCAAGTGATAGTAGCTCAGGATATTATGCTTCGCGGATTTAGCCACTGGGAAATGAGCTATCAGTTACGAACTTCCGAGGAAACCCGAGAGGCAATTGATCTCTCACCTTCACAGAAAGCTAGGCTCGAATCTCTGTGCAACGGCATCGCAAGAGCAAACTTCTTTGTTCCCGATTTGCGAAGCGAAGTTAAGGCGAAGAGTCAATCTGATGTCTTCATGTCGAAAAATAAGGAGGTTCGAGAAGTTGTGGCGACAGTGCTTAGCGAAAAGCAGCTGGCGATTCTGTTTCCAGTTTGCTTGAGGGCAAAGTTCGCAGCAGGTTACTCACCGTTTAACAATGGCGCGTTGCTCAAGGCGTTGCAAGTTCCAGTCACGGAAATGTCCAGCGACCAATTTCAAGCAGCGTTAACAGAATCAGTGGGAAAGCATGGGTTGGCTCTTAAACGAGCTCGCTTGTTGTGTGCTGTGCGGGTTGTAAACGGTCTATCAGAGAGTTCGAAGCAGCGATTCGTGAATTGGGCGGGAAATACACTTGTTCCGACGCTAAATGTTGATAGTCACGACGACATTGCGATTCCGCCTCGCGAGCTCACCGCGTTGCAAATTTTGGAGTCTATCGATCTACAGCGGAATTACAAAGTTTCTCCGAAGCAATTGGTGCTTCTTCAAGAAATCGAGGATGAATTCAACTCGAAAGTCTCTGAAATGAGTTCCGGAAAATTGGCCGATGGCAAGCGTTTGTCGCAGCGGTTTCAGGAGTTAACCGCTACCGCAAGTAAGGCGATCGCTCAAGTCTTGACGCGACAGCAAGTTCTAGCCTACTCGCGGGACTTAAATCTTGAGACATTCCTTGGTAACTTTCGCTATCCCTTTTCTGATCAAAGAGTCGCTGATTATCTTGGGCTTGATGCCAAACAACAGAGCGAGTTGCTAAGTTCTGCTAGTCGCGAAAGGAATCAGTTCTTTATCGAACGTGGAAAGATTGACAGGTCGACTTTTGATGATTTGTGCAGCCAATTGCCCTCGGAGTCGAGCAGTGCATTGAAGAAGCTGTTTGCAGACGTGTGGGAGATTCCAATGGATCTTAATGTTCATTGGAATGCGGAGTGGTGATTCCACAGTTATCAATCCTCGGCATAAAGTGGAGTTGAAGAACCAGTCGGAGACGGGAGCAACTTTATTTATAGTCGCTCATGTCTCCGACGGGATTCTTTCTTGAGCAGAATGGGGACACAGCAGCGAGTGGAAGCAACACAGCAGCAGATTGGCGCGTGGTGGCGCGTGGGGACACAGCCGACTCTCTGGG
>CAYWNG010000383.1:0-6667 GCA_964458685.1 uncultured Pirellulaceae bacterium | reverse complement strand
TGTCGAGTCTGAGGATTTAGCTGGATCAACTAGTGACATGTACTGAACCTAACTGAGAGATTTCCATTCAAAGCGTCAATTGGGGCAGTAGGCAACTGTGTAGCTTATCAGGCTGAGAGTTGGTCGTCCATTCGCGCACTTCATCGACACCCACTCGCATTAACAAAACGCAATATGCAAATTGCACTGAGGACCTGCACGCAGGTGAAAGATATCCAAAGATCTAGCGTTGTTCGTCCTCCACAATGGCTAGAACTTATCTCTTCGGCAATGGCCCGCTTTTGGCAACATTGATTGAATCGTTACCGCCAATTCAAAATTACTTTTGGGGTTGATGCCGTGCAAGATATTCATCGAAGGCATCGCGAGGCGAATAGTCATTGCCTTCATGAATCAGAGCTGCAAATTCTAACGTCATGGTGTCACCTGTCGCAACGAGCACGCTACTGGTCTCGCCCTGCTTCATCGCCGCTCGTCCAAATGGATTAGCGACCATCAATCCGTAGTCGCGATTGTGCCACCAGGATGGTCGAAAGTTATTCGGAGACGCCATGACGGTGATACCAAGTTGCTGACCATTCTTTTTCCCCGAGTAATCGCACCAATGGGCAGCTTTGCCCCAAGTCGCTTTTGAACCAGTCATATTGGAGCCGTCAATTTCACTCGAGTTCTGAATGGTGCCACCATTCTTTTCAGTTAGCGCGGTCTCCACGCGAACGCCAAAGCCCATCTCCTCTTGATCGCCAAATTCAAGCGGCGCATTTAGCGGTGATAGTTGAGCGTTCCAAATGATCCAAATGCCACGCAGGCTGTTTCGTATCTCAATCTTCGAAATCAGGGTACCAAGCTTCGTTGCATCGCCTGTTACTAACTTGCTTTCAGTAGTAAAGCCCAACACGCCCACTTCCACAACTGGCTCTCGAATGAAGCGTTCATGTTGAATCTTGGCTTTGTTGCGCCAGAAATCTTGGCCGTTCAGACTACCAAAGGCTAACCAAATTCCTGGGTGCATTGTGGCATGGTCGACTGCATCTTGCCCAGCAATCGGTGGGTGATTTCGCGTTACCTTCTCCCCCGATGCCGAACGAAGATTGGAGAAATAGGGACGCAATATCTCCTGGTCATCAAAAACAAACTCGCCGATGCGATTCTCACCCAACAGGAGATCAACACGATCGGCTTTCAACTGAAATCCAATCCGCGGTGACTTCGATTCGCCGTCCGTAGTATTTTGAGATACCGTCTGCGCAGATGCGGATGTAGAAACGCACCCTAGCAGAAGTGACAAACCAACAACCACGACTTGGGGAAAACTCCTGGCCATGGTAACTCCTTAATTGTTTAGGCGAATTTCACCTTGAACCGATTCAATCTTCAAACCCCAATCTCTTTCGAACCGCTGGCGCTAGCCGCAGTCAGAAACGTGCGGACGGCCGCTAGAACAAGACTACGCATACCGCCTACTGTTCAAAAGTGCTTCTCAGCGTTTGCCAAAGCTCTTGCTTTCATCATACGAATTGAGCCCCAACTCGATAGCCCGATAGCCCCAACCCGATGCCCGTTAGCCTCAACCCGATTCCCGATAGGCTGGGCTAGGTAAACGAACAAGGCGTTGACACCACAACCAAATAGGCACAACTTCGAGACGAACGCTTCGGGTTGCTGAGTTTCCCGGCTAAACAATTCATTCGATGTTGTGAAATAGGGAGTTTGGGCAATAATTTGCAGTCCGCTTGGTGATTGAAGGGTTGCCCAGCCACTATCCTATTGGGTGCTCTGGAATGGGGCCGAAGCTGCCGCGGCCGCAGGATCTCCTTCAATTCGTTTAGGGAAAAGCACTATTACAGAAAGTTCTGGATGCGAATTGCGGTTATTGGTTCAGGAATTAGCGGGAGTCTTGTGGCAAGGTTGCTGCACTCCCAGCACGAAGTTGCCCTCTTTGAATCGGCCAGCTATCTAGGCGGTCACGCCAACACTGTCGCGGCAGAGGTTGACGGCAGAACAATCTGGGCCGACACCGGTTTCATGGTCTTTAACGATCGAACGTACCCGAACTTCTGTCGCATGCTAGAGCTTCTGAACGTTCCCTCTCAAACCAGCGACATGAGCTTTAGCGTCCACTGCAATCGCACGGGACTTGAGTATCAAGGAAGCTCGCTCAATGGACTGTTCGCTCAGAGAAGTAATCTGCTGAACCCATCGTTCTACAAGCTGCTGCTAGACATTGTGCGATTCAATCGCGTTGGAACTGCGGCCGCCAAAGCCTATTCAAACAACAGTGCCGATCAAGATAACGACCAAGAAACCGACCAAGAAACCGTTGCGCAGTTTCTTCAAAAACATCGATTAGGTCGGCGATTCATCTCCCAGTATCTCGTACCCATGGCGGCTGCGATCTGGTCCAGCGAGCCCAATGCGATCCTGGATTTCCCAGCCCGCTTCATGATTGGCTTCTTCAACAATCATGGCCTTATGCAGATAGCTGATCGCCCAGTCTGGAGAACCATCTGTGGCGGTTCGCGAGTTTATCTTGCTAAGCTTTTGGAGTCCATGATCGAGTCCACTCGGCTGAACTGCCCAGTCGAACGCGTCTATCGTGGTCCAGATTCCGTTAAAGTTGTTAGTGCAGCGGGTGAAGAGAGCTTCGATCAAGTCGTCTTTGCTACTCACTCAGATCAGACTCTGAAAATGTTGGCAGACCCTAGCGATGACGAAGTTGCAACGCTGAGCTGTTTCCCCTACCAAGCCAACGATGCGGTGCTTCACACCGACACACGACTTTTGCCTCAAAGAACCGCAGCATGGGCAAGTTGGAACTATCGCATTCCTCAGTCCGACAAAGATCATCTGGCTTCGGTAACGTACGACTTGAATCGATTGCAGAATCTTGGGCTCAGCCGACCACTTTTACTGACACTCAACGACACAGCAGCCATCGATCCCGGTAAGATCATACGCAGCTTCGTTTATCACCATCCTTCGTACCAACGTAGTTCGATCGAAGCGCAGCGACGGCATGGCGAGATCAGTGGGCTGAAACAGCGAACACACTTCTGCGGCGCTTATTGGGGTTATGGATTTCACGAGGACGGCGTCAACAGCGCCTTAGCTGTGGCGAAACATTTCGGTATTGGGCTCGATTCATGCACAGTTGTATCTACGAAGGCAATGTCAGCCACTGCCGCTTTGAGCCGCTAGAGCACCGATTCCAATATCGTTTGTTCATGCTGTTTCTCGACTTGGAAGAGATTCCAGGGCTCGTTGGAAGCTCCAAATTGATCTCGGATCGTAAGCTCTCGATGGCTTCATTCCGCGGACAAGATCACCTTGGCGGCCTGCAAGAATTGGCACCTCAAATTCGCGATCTTGTCTCGCGTGAGACTGGAAACACACCCTCGGGGCCTATTCGTTTACTGACACAATTGCGATACTGTGGCTACTACTTCAGCCCGCTGAATCTGTTCTATGTCTACTCGCCTGATGGCATCGATGTAGAAAGCGTGGTGGCTGAGGTGAACAATACGCCGTGGGGCGAGCGACACCTGTATGTCCTGTGGAAAGGCAACCAACAAGAATCCAAGGACCTTAGGTACCAGCATCCCAAACAGATGCACGTCTCGCCTTTCATGGATATGGACATGCAGTATCGCTGGCGACTGAAGACTCCCCAAGACCACTTGTCAGTGACTCTAGAAAACTATCGCGACGATAAACGACATTTCGCAGCGGCTATGAATCTTCGTCGTCGCGAACTCAATCGATCCGAGCTGCGGTGGATGACCGTTCGATACCCATTAATGACCGCTCAAATCATTGCGGCAATTCATTATCAAGCACTCAAACTCTGGTGGAAGAAATGTCCTGTGTACCTGCACCCCAACAAGAGACCTGCAATTGCACAGTCGACTCAGCTTGCCCCCACTCCTCCAAGCCACAATTGACCTCCACACCCAAGACTAGCACACCCAAGACTAACATTTCCAAGATGGCGTCAGCTCAACAGTCCACAGGCTACGATTCTGTTAGCTCGGCAAGTTTGATCAAACGTTTGGTCCTTCGTCGGCTCGAGCGTATCGAGCTTGGATCACTTGTAGTTCAAGACGGAGCACAGTCGTGGCGATTTGGCAGTTCGGATCAAACTGAAACAGCGATGATCGTTGTGCGAAGGCCAGAATTTTATCGCCGCCTGATTACCGGAGGCAGCTTAGGTGCGGCCGAGGCCTACATTCAAGGCGACTGGGATACGCCAGACCTCGCTCAACTCCTTCAAGTCCTGGCTCGTAACGCCGACGCGATGAATTCTGTCGACGGCAAGTTAGCCAAACTTAGCAAGCCACTCCGAGTCGCAATGAACTGGCTGAAGCGTAACACGAAGTCAGGCAGTCGTCGAAACATTAGCGCCCATTACGATCTCAGCAACGAATTCTTCGCTCTGATGCTCGACAAGAGCATGACCTATTCGTCCGCCGTGTTCCACCAACCCGACATGACCTTAGGCGAAGCACAATTCGAGAAGTACGACCGCATCTGTCGCAAGCTTGACTTGAAACCGGATGACCATCTGCTAGAGATTGGCACAGGGTGGGGCGGCTTTGCCATGCATGCAGCCACCAATTATGGATGTCGAGTTACCACCACGACGATTTCTGCCGAACAACATGCGCTTGCCCAAGCAAGATTTCGTGAAGCTGGACTGGATGACAAGATTACATTGCTGCAACAAGACTATCGTGATCTTCGCGGACAGTACGACAAACTTGTTTCGATCGAGATGATCGAAGCGGTGGGTGAAAAATTCTTACCGAGCTACTTCGAGCAATGTTCGAAGCTTCTCAAGCCCAGTGGCGTGATGGCCATTCAAGCGATCACAATTCCCGATCACCGCTACGACGCCTATCGAAACTCGGTTGACTTCATTCAGCGATATATCTTCCCTGGTGGTTTTCTTCCGAGCATCCGAGCGATCGGACAGTGCTTAGCCAGCCACACGGATCTGCGATTCCTTCACTGCGAAGACTTTGGTCCGCACTACGGGAAGACTCTCCAGATGTGGCGGCAAAACTTTTGGAATTCCATCGATCATGTTCGCAAGCTGAATTTCGACGATCGCTTCATTCGAACTTGGGAGTATTACCTTTGCTACTGCCAAGCTGGTTTTGAAGAGCGACTGATTGGCGTTTCACAATTCGTCTTTACCAAGCCACTCGCCAGAATGGAACCAATTCTCTAAGCTAACGCAGAACTTCTACGAGGGGCTTAGAACGAATTGAAACGCAATCTACAGATCGACGTGGCCATGTTGCCAAGCTTGATGCAGCCTCATCGCATCGACTCGAGTACGCGTATCCAGCGTGGTGCCGTCGTGATAGACACGCTCCGGTTCACTACCACTGCGGCGCAAGCTCTACATGCGGGTGCCGATTCGATTCAGGTCGCTCAGGAGATCGACGCCGCTGTGCAACTTGGGAAACAGATCGGCTCGAATGCTCGTCTATGTGGCGAGAGGCACTGCAAGCCGATTCCAGGCTTTCATTTGGGCAACAGCCCTTTGGAATACACCGCCGCCGCAGTCGCGGGAGCTAAGCTCGTCTTCTCAACGACCAATGGAACCCGAGCGGTCCAAGCTGTGGCCGACTTCGACACTTGCTTCCTCGGGTCGCTGGTCAACCGTCACGCGATTTCGCAGGCCATTGCTGCCAGCAACATCGATCGCTGGTCAATTGTCTGCGCCGGTACGGATGGTCAAGTGGCAGGGGAGGATCTCTTAGCCGCTGGGGCAATCGTTGATTCGCTGATGCAACTCAGCCCAGTAGAGCTCAGCCCAGTCGAGCTCAGCCCAGTAGAACTCGTAGGGGATAGCGTTATGATCGCCTTAAGCCTTTGGCAAGCGAACAAACACTCGGCCGCATCAGGGCTAGCAAGCCTACTAGAAAAGTACTCCGGCGGGTTCAATCTTGTCCAAGCCGGATACCGAGCCGACATCCAATTTGCGGCTAAGCTGGATTCACTTGACGTCGTGCCCAGTCGTTTGGGTGATTGCTTTAGGATAGTTACGACTGACGGCTAACTGCGAGGTTTCTTGGAAGCTTCGACGGCCGCTTCGTAAACAGCGGTTGCAGCTTTGGCCATCATTTCGAGAATATGACTTGTGGGCCGTATGGGAAGAGCTGCCGAAGTTCGTTTTCCTCGGAAAAGCTCGGCAATAGCCTCTTCAATTCGCTCTTCCAGGTCGCGTACCTGCGTCGAGTCCATAATGTACCCCTGGTTTTGAATCGGTTGTCCAAGTTTCGCAGTGGACAAACCTAATATGCTAAGAATTTAATCGAAGTGAATGTAAGATATGACCAACGTAGCAGAACGATATAACGCGGCTGAAAAACTGAAGGACCAAGGCAAGTCAGAGGAAGCGATTGCCGCACTGGAGGCATTGGTTGCCGACGAGCCGAATCATGTGCTCAGCCATCTAACCCTGGGACGCCTGTACACCTTGTCAGCTCAGTTCGAGAAGGCCATTGCACATGGCGTGAAGGCTTGTCAGCTAGAGCCCAACGAGCCATTCAACTTTACCGCGCTCAGTCTGACTTACCAGCGTACGTTTGCTGGAACACAAGACCCACAGTTCATCACTCTAGCCGAAGACGCCCGTGACGAAGCCCGCCGTCTTGAG
>CAYWNG010000382.1:4035-6689 GCA_964458685.1 uncultured Pirellulaceae bacterium | reverse complement strand
GACCTACTCCGAGCAACAGAAACTGGCCGCAGACGGATTGCGACGCTTGTGCGAGATGGGCGAGACTTACGAACTGAACGTGATCGTTGAAAATCACGGTGGCTTGTCCAGCCACGGAGCTTGGCTGCGAGGCGTGATGGAGATGGTGGATCATCCGCGCGTAGGAACATTGCCTGACTTTGGCAACTTCCACATTAAGCGCGGTGAAGATGGCTTGGAGTATGATCGTTATCTGGGTACTTACGAACTGATGCCTTTCGCTAAGGGTGTTAGCGCCAAGTCGCATGACTTTGATGCAGACGGAAACGAAAAGCACACCGACTACAAGCGAATGCTCAAGATCGTTAAGGACTCGGGTTTTAAAGGCTACATCGGAATTGAGTTCGAAGGAGGCGGCGACTCTTTCGAAGGCATTAAGGCTACCAAGATGCTGCTCGAAAAGAACCGAGACGCATTGGCGTAAGTGACTGTCGCACGACAAATTCAATCTTATTTCAACGCCCTGAATTGTGGAATTCAGGGCGTTTTTGTTTGCTGATTCTTGGTTCGCTAGCAAACGTCAATCCATGAGAACAGCGGGCAGTGGAGTGTTAATCTGTACCGCGTAGCTAAACCTTGCTGGCGATTTTCCATTTTTCCTAGGCCGCAATCTTTACCTATCGCGCACTAGTGGAATGGTAGGTATTCGAGTTTCGATCGTCTTAACTGTTCCAATCGATTCATCAGGGCTCATCGTCGATCTTTGAAGCATCCCAGGCCAGAGTGTCAACTGGCGCGAGATTACTCTTCCTTCAAGAATTAGACCGTAGCCAAGATGAGCTCCACAAAAGTGCATCGCGCTGCCCTCCTTGTTGCCTTGATCTGTCTTCCGCTTGGAAGTCGATCCATAGCCCAAGAGTCCGTTGGAAGTGACCGTGGCTTTAGCGTTTCGTCTGGAAACGCACCGAACTCCGTTATCAATACTCAGTCGGTCTATCTGCCGGATTGTTTGCTGACGGCAGCAAGTTTGCCAACCGAAACTACGGGTTGGCAGTTCATGCCTGCGGGACTGATGTACCATTCCTATTTGGCTGGACACAAAGAGCCTCGCTTCAACGCGGTTTGGTTGCGTGACCAAAACGGCAAGCTTAACTGGGAAACACAACTGGGTGGTCGCGTAGGTTTAATACGCTACGGCGAGTTCACGGCGGTCAATCCCAATGGTTGGCAATTAGATCTTGAAGGCGGCGCACAGGCTCGTGTCCTACCTGATCAGAATAGCGACTTAGAGGCCGTTGACTTTCGAGTTGGCTTCCTGCTGACTCGTCGCAAAGATCTGTGGTCTTGGAAGACGGGCTACTACCATTTGAGTGCTCACGTTGGGGACGAGTTTCTCGTCGTCAACCCAGGGTTTACGCGACTGAACTACGTTCGCGATGCTTGGATCGGTGGCGTTTCGCGTGACATCTTGATTGGCGATCGTCCCGACATGCGAGTCTACGCTGAATACGCCTATGCCTTTAATCACGAGGTCGGAAAGCCAAGTGAGTTTCAAACGGGCATAGAGTACAGCCCACTGATATTCAACGGTTGGCGAGGATCTCCCTTCTGGGCCGTTAACGGCTCGTTCCGCGAGGATCGCGATTGGGATGCCAAGTCGGTGAACGTTGTTGCCGGATGGCAATGGCGAAGTGTGGCGACTAATCAGCGCTTCCGTATCGGAGCGCAAGTCCATGATGGCGACAGCGTTCAGTTCTCCTTTCCAGGCCGGAAAGAGACTATGTACGGCTGGGGCATGTGGTTCGATTACTAAGCCAATGTGCTGAAAATCGATCCTCAAAAGCCAAGGCTAAAACAACCTTGGCGGGTATTGGATAGGCTCGCGCGAAGACGCGAAGCCCGCCAAGGAAAACGAAGTGTGTTTAGTTAGACCGCTTCGTTCGCTCTCGTGTGATGGGCGCTTCGGAATGGATTACAATAAAGCACTCCAATTCCACTTCATTTCATCTTCTCTTCCTGCCTGACCCAAAACACTTCCCGCCTATCCCTCCTTCACATCAAGCGCTTCGGCTTGCTAGAGGAGACCTACCTTGTTCAATCACACTCAACACTTAAGTGCCTTTAGCATTCGTATTCGCATGCTGCTGGTTGCTGTTATCGCACTATCGCTGGTGCCCTGCCCTACCCTGGCATTAGCTAGTGAGGCTAATGAGGCTGATGCAACAGACGAAAAAGAGCGACAGCTCAAGTTCTTTCATGAACAGGTCGAGCCCATCCTTGCGCGGCACTGTTACGACTGCCATTCGCACCGATCACAATCGATCGAATCTGGTTTGGCACTCGATTGGCGAAGTGGTTGGGAAGCTGGCGGTTCGCGCGGGAAGGCGATTGTGCCCGGCAAGCCCGAAGAGAGTCTTTTGATTCGCGCGGTCCAACATCAAGACGCCAAGCTAAAGATGCCCGAGGAAAAAATCGCCGATAGCGAGATAGAGCTTTTGATTCGCTGGGTTCAAGGCGGTGCTCACGATGATCGAGTCTCCGAGCCGACACCAGGTGAGCCTCGCGATTGGTGGTCCCTTAAGCCCTTGGATCAACCTGCGATTCCAACTGTCAAGAATGCAGTCGAGTCCACCAATCCAATTGACGCTTTCGTTTCAGCCAAGTTACAGCAAGCT
>CAYWNG010000382.1:0-4025 GCA_964458685.1 uncultured Pirellulaceae bacterium | reverse complement strand
GATTGAGTCATTCACCGGCCGCATCGCCCCGCGAAATTGTGCGTCGTTTGTATCTGGACTTGATCGGATTGCCTCCATCGATTGACGAAGTTGCGGCTTTCGAACGCGACCCAAGTAACACAGCCTACGAGGCTATGGTCGATCGTTTACTGGCCTCCGAACGTTACGGCGAACGCTGGGCTAGGCATTGGATGGACACGATTCACTTTGCTGAATCGCACGGCTATGAACATGACGTTGGCCGTGATCACGCTTGGCCTTATCGCGACTATCTCATTCGATCGCTCAACGCTGATAAAGACTGGGCCACGCTGATTCGTGAACAACTTGCCGTGGATCACTACAAACCTGATGCTACAGACCTGCTGCCTGCGCTCGGTTTTCTAGGAGCGGGTACTTTTGATCTCAGCACGTACAGCACGGGACCGGTCACGTTTGACTACATCGATCGCGACGACATCGTGACTCAGACGATGGCCGCCTTTGTAAGTACAACAGCCAATTGTGCTCGCTGCCATGCGCATAAATTCGATCCGATCACTCAG
Organism: uncultured Pirellulaceae bacterium; assembly: GCA_964458685.1. Lineage (GTDB taxonomy): Bacteria > Planctomycetota > Planctomycetia > Pirellulales > Pirellulaceae > Aureliella. The sequence continues at coordinate 3,480 of CAYWNG010000382.1, read as the reverse complement.
GAGGATTACTACGCTCTGCAAGCTGCATTTTCAGGGGTGCTCAAAGGCGATATCGGCTACGATGCAGATTCAGCGGTTGCTCGCGAGCGGCGGCGACTGAATGGACTCTTGGATGCCGCGCGACGTCGCGACCAAGCGATTCTACATAGCCAGCCAGCTCGGCAGATGGTCGCTGAGTGGTTGCAAAGTCATCGCGATCCTGCAACGTGGTCTGAGTTGCGACCGGTTTCATTTGTCTCCAGCGATGGAGCCACGCTAACTCGTTATGACAACGGAGTTATCGTTGCTAGTGGCGCGAACCCCGAGACCGACATCTATACGCTATCTGGCCGAACGGGCCTCCAGAAGATAACCGCCTTGCAGCTCGAGCTCTTTCCGCACGACTCGTTGCCGATGAAGGGACCAGGACGCTGTCAGAACGGCAATCTCCATCTCTCCGAAGTTGCGATTACAGTTTTTTCAGCCAGTAAGAGCAGCGGCGAGCCGCTCAAGATCGCTCGCGCATCGGCTGACTTCAACCAAGAGGGTTGGGGGATCGAACGAGCTATCGATGGGAATGCCAAAACCGCTTGGGGCATTTTCCCTGAAGTCGGTAAGCCTCATCAGGCCGTGTTTGAACTTGCCGAGCCGATATCGCTCGCTCCCGACGCAACAATCACCGTTACTCTAAAGCAACTGCATGGTGGATCGCACTTGATCGGAGCGTTTCGAATTTCCTTGACGGACGCCCCACTGACTTCCGTAGCCATCATGCCAGCGGATGTTCGAGCGGCTTTGGCGATCGAAGAAACACATCGAACAGAAGCTCACAAACTGCTAATTGCCTCTCATGCAGTAACCGAAGTTGCTTCGGGGCAATTGCAACGCTTGCCGGAACAATCGCAGGTCTACGCGGTTGGTAAATCGGTTCAGATACCTGCTGGAAACGGCAAGTATCAAGCGGGGGCAATCGCCGAGCCCAAGAAAGTGCATCTCTTGCAACGAGGCCAGATCGATAAGCCAAAACAAGAGATTCATCCTGGCGCTCTCGCTGTGCTTGATCACGCTCGGCAGAGTTTCACAGGCAGCGAATCGATGACCGAGCCGATGCGTCGCGCGGCTTTGGCTGAGTGGTTGGCGCATCGCGATAACGTGTTGACTTGGCGAAGCGTGGTTAATCGAGTGTGGCATTATCACTTTAGTCGCGGACTGTGCGATACGCCCAGCGACTTTGGGCGAATGGGAGGTGTGCCTTCGCATCCCGAGTTGATCGATTGGTTAGCCGTGTGGTTTCGCGATTCAGCCGCTGGTTCGATGAAGCAGCTCCACCGTTTGATTGTCACTAGCCACACTTATCGACAAGCTTCGGCCACGCGCGACGAGCCAGCAGGTGTTGACGCGGAGAACCGATTGCTTTGGCGGCAGAATAGCCATCGCTTAGACGCTGACGCATTCCGCGACTTTGTTCTATCGGTTTCAGGCAAGATCGACTTCACCATGTTCGGGCCTTCGGTTCAGCACTTCAAGCAATCGCCGGGACCTCAGGCGACTCCGAATCTTGATTATGCAACCTACGATTGGAACTCACCGGGCTCGGCGCGTCGAAGCATCTATCGCTATGTTTGGCGAGGTATCCCCGATCCGTTGATGGCTGCTTTGGACTTTCCTGATCTGGGTTTGCTCTCTCCAGTACGCTCGGAATCATCTTCACCGCTCCAAGCACTCGCACTGATGAATAACAGTTTTGTTCTTCATTTCGGAGAAGCCATGGCGGATGACGTTAAGAAAATCGAGACTGATTCAGCGATGCAAGTTCGCCTTGTTGTCCAGCGCTGTTGGCTCCGCGATCCCACTGAAGACGAGCTAAAGGCGATGTTGGCTCATACGAGCAAGTTTGGCTTAGCCAGCCTGTGTCGAGTCTTGTTGAACTCCAGCGAGTTTCTAGTTGTTCAATAATTACTGTGAGACTCATTATGAATTCGCAACGCAGCAAACGAATCGAATCTTTCCAATGCGAAGAACAACGTGCTTCGCTTTTGCGTCGACAGTTGTTGCTGGGTGGAGGCAGTTTCGCTTGTTTGGCTTTGGCAGATATGCTGGCTTCCAATGGGAACCTTCGTGCAAGCGAAGCCTTAAACGGAGAGCAAACTGGAGCTAGTCAAGCTGCTAAAGCCGTTGTGAATCGATCGCCGAAGGTCAAGCGAATCATTCAGTTGTTCATGACGGGCGGCGCTAGTCCGATGGATACGTTTGACTACAAGCCCGAGCTTGAGCGTTTGCATGGTCAGATGCTCGGTCCCAAAGACAAGCCCGAAGGTTTTACTGCGCCGGCTGGTGCAATCATGAAAAGCCCCTTCCCGTTCCAGCAGCATGGTGAAACGGGGCGTTGGGTGAGTAGCGTTTTTCCTGAGCAGGCAAAGTTGGTCGATGAAATGGCATTCTTGATGGCCATGACCACCAAGACTAATGTTCACGGACCAGGTACCTACATGATGAACAGTGGGTTCTTGTTGCCTGGCTTTCCTTGTCTGGGGGCGTGGGTATCGTACGCCTTGGGAAACTTGACGGACAACTTGCCAACATTCGTCGTTTTGCCAGACGCTCGTGGACTGCCCTACAATCAAAAAGGATGCTTTAGCGCGGGCTTCTTGCCTTCGACGCATGAAGGATTAGTCATCCAAGCGAGCACCAAGACAGCGTTGCCGGATCTTTTCGCTGACCAATCGAAGTTCGGCTATGCCACCGCGGAAGCTTCTCAAGATGGACTGGAGCTGCTTCAAGCCATCAACGGAAAGTTCGCTAGTGCGCATGGCGGTGATGCACGATTGGAATCACGCTTGGCAAGTTATGAACTGGCTGCCAAGATGCAATTGTCGGCCCCCGAAGCCTTTGATCTCGCGCAAGAATCGCAGGAGACACATCGTAGCTTCGGATTAGATCAGCCTCCGACGGAAGACTTTGGTCGACGTTGCCTACTGGCGCGGAGAATGATTGAGCGAGGAGTGCGCTTTGTGCAAGTCTGGAGCGGACCGCAAGGGGCTGTGAACAATTGGGATAACCACGGGAACATTCAGACCGAACTTCCGCCGATGGCTCTAAGCGTCGATCGACCCATTGCCGCGCTACTGCGAGACCTTAAGAGTCGCGGACTGGATCAAGACACGCTGGTGATTTGGACGACTGAGTTTGGCAGAACGCCTTTTGCACAGGGCAGCCTTGGCCGTGATCATAACGGTGGCAGCTTTGTAAGTTGGTTGTGGGGCGCTGGAGTGAAGCCTGGCGTTTCGTATGGGCAGAGCGATGACTGGGGTTACCAAGCCGTCGAAAACAAGACTTGGTGTTACGACCTACACGCGACCATACTTCACATGTTGGGAATCGATCACCTCAAGCTAACCGTCCGACAGAATGGTATCGATCGAAGACTCACCGACGTTCACGGTCGCGTGATTCACGAGATTTTGAACTCGTGAATCATAGCAGTTGTACTGGACTGGCCAC
>CAYWNG010000381.1:3655-6692 GCA_964458685.1 uncultured Pirellulaceae bacterium | reverse complement strand
CAGCGACCTTCCATCGCGCCGTTCTTGGGCTGCTGGAACCATCCGTCAGCTTGAATGATGTCCAGCAAGCCATCGCCGTTGACATCGCCAACACCCAAACCATGACCAAATCGCTCGGTGGCAATCTTTTCTGAAACGGGATAGAACTTCCACGCCGAAAACGGTTTAGTCCAGTCAACGGAAGCGAAGCCAAACATTCCTTCGCGAGTGCAGATCAACTCGGGACGATCATCGCCAACTAAGTTCGTCAATTGTGGTGATTCGTTGGATACCCAGTCAAATACCTGGTGCTTCTTCCAAGCTCCCTTTCCCTTGCCGGGATTCTCATAGACGTAAGCCGGTGTGCCGGGAAAGCCCACAACAAAGACATCGTTAGCCTTGTCTCCATTGAAATCGTAAATCCAGGCGAAGAAGTGATCGGCGTATTTCTCCATGGGTTGAGCCACTGGAGTGAAGATCTCGTGCTTCGTCTTAAAGTCAGGCCCAGCAAACCAATAGGGGCCATAAACAACATCGTTTTGTCCATCGCCGTCGATATCGCCAACTGCCACACCTTCCGAGAAATAGGTGTCGGTCAGTTGTTGCTTCGTGAATTGGTGGAGAGTTGTCGAACTATTGGATTGCTGACCTAGAGCAGGGGTGACGATCAAGCAAAGCGTCAACGCGGAAAGCAACGTTCGAAATTGAGGCAGGTACATAGACGCACTTCGCAGGAGAAAGGAGTGGATTGCGATGTTGAGGGCGGGGCTGCTAATCTTAGCACAGCTTCGCACAACTTTCATGAGGTCCGGTGCGAGGGCGTCCCGGTGCGCGGGCGTCCCGCCCGCATCTTGCCCGCATCTTGCCCGCATCTTGCCCGCATCTTGCCCGCATCTGAGCGATTGAGCGAACACGTTGACCGCACTCGCTAGTTTTGACGTTGCAAGCTTGGCCTCTTGCTTAACCCTGCTTAACCCGCAACGTTAGTTTTGAAGTTGCGCTTTTAGGCACGAAGTGCCGACATACCCTTTGCCGGGGCTGACAAGCCCCGGTTTTTAGGCCGCAGGAGTATTCAGCCCCGAAGGTGGCGACGCATCAATGTAGTGTGTCGACCCTTCGGGCCTAAAACCTAGGAATGCTCATCTTCCGGTGCCTTCGACACCGGCAGAGGTTGTGTCAGGCCTTCGGCCTTAAATCCAAATAGCGCGACGTCAAAAAGCGTGCGATAGGATCTGGCTTTTTGCGCGGTTCTGGGCAAGATCCGGCAAAATCCGATACACCCTCTCGAAAACGCATCGCGTTGCGGGCGGGGACGCCCGCGCACCAAGAACCCGCACGAAACAAACACGGCGGGCTAGGAGGCCGGCGGGACGCCCGAAGAACCGAACAAGAACTGCGGGCGGGGACGCCCGCGCACCGAGTGGCGGTGCCGCACACCTTTAGTGGCTGACGTCGATCTCCTTGGTACTCTCCTTGGGATGGAAAGCAACCAAGAGAATCACTGCGGCCAGGATCGACAATGCAGCGGGCACCAAGAAGATGCCTCGCCAGTCCATTACCTTCTCTTCGTTGGTGAACATTGGATTACCAACGTAGATCCAGAAGATCTTGCAGATGATATCGCCCAAGCCAAAGATCATCAGGTTAAACAAACCCTGAGCACTGGTTCGAATGTCCTTGGGAAAACACTTGTCGATGTAAATGTAGACCGTCGCGAAGTAAAACGCGTAGCAGATACCGTGGATGACTTGGACCACAATCATCAACCAAGTCTCTTCGGGCATGAATGCGTACACCATGAATCGAAGCGTGTGCCCCAGCACACCAACGATCATCGTGGCCTTCCAACCCAGCTTGGATAGCGTCCATCCCAGAATGAACATCGTGAGAATCTCAGCGATCTGTCCAATGCTCATCACCGCTTGAGTCCAGTTGCTGGCGATGCCAACGGTGGCACTACCCAAAAACGTATCGGTGTGGAAGAAGTACGTGTTGTGAACAAACGAGTCGATTAAGGTCACAACCCACAGTACCAATACAACGGGATTCTTGAGGATTCCAAAGGCCTTGATCAGCGCCAGCGAATCGCCAGGCTGACCTTTCTTCGGTGGCGTGTGCGGAAGAGTCAAACTGTAAGCCGCAAGCGCTAGCGATGCGATACCAGCAACAATAAAGGTCCATCGCGTTCCGTTGATCAAGTCGGCGCCAGCCAGCTTGCTACCAAACACAGCTCCCAGCCAACCAGTAAAGCCCAGCGGCTTACCGGCTTCGGCGGCAGTAGCTACAGCTTGATTGACTTCAGCCCAATTAGCCAACAAGAAGATGAATGGCCAAGCAGCTAGTACCCAGCCGATTGTTCCGCCCATGCGAACGATTCCGAACTCCTTGACGGGGTCCTTCATACTGGCGAAGGCAATCGAGTTTGTGATCGACATCGTGGGCACATACAGAAAACAATGCACCACCATCAATCCAAAGAACGGCCAGAAGGCGACCATTCCATTTTCGTCCGCAGGAAGAAAGCCAAGTCCGAGAATCGCCAAGCCGCTCACCAAGTGGCTGAACGCTAAAAACTTCTCAGCAGCGAAACTGCGGTCGGCCATCTCGTTGCTAAAGAACATTCCTACAACTGCAGCAACTGGGAAGGCCAACAGAACGGCGAGCTGTTGATCGGGGGTAAAACCTACCGCGGGCAAATATCCAAAGATCTTCGGTAGCCACGCTCCCCAGATGAAGAACTCAAGCAGCATCATGATGAATAGCTTGAGCGTTTGAGGCTTGGCGGGTGCGTCACTGTTGGACATTGTGGTAGCTCTCCTGTGCGGCGGGGAAAAGCGGAATTCTAAACACGCCGCTATCGCTCGGAAAGATTCTCGAGCACTAAATTGCCAAGTTCGCTAACGATTCATCCCCAAAATCGCTACCATCTCGCAGGTTTACCGCAAAAGGGCCTTTTACCGGGGAAAACAGAGCTGGCCACGAAAAATCACAGAAGCCACAAAAGGGATGCTGGATGCAGATGATCGTTGGCATTTCTGCAGACTGCTAACGAGTAGTT
>CAYWNG010000381.1:0-3645 GCA_964458685.1 uncultured Pirellulaceae bacterium | reverse complement strand
AAGCCACAAAAGAACTCTGAATGGAGTTGATCGTGGAATTTCTTTAGAATGCTAACGAGTAGTTCCAGCAACTCATTAAGCACCGAATTGTGACCTCTAGAGAAACATCAACGGCGGCGCAGTGGCTGGACTTGCAGATCTTTGAAATCGTAATTTCTGTGTGTTAGAATCGGTGATTAACGATAAACCAAAACGAGGCGAACAATGAGTTCTCAATCGCCTAAATTCTCGATTCGGTTCCTTCTAATAGTCACGACTTTAGCTGCGATTCCAATTGCTGGATTTAGCTGCGAGGCGAATCGACGCAAAGCTTGGCGGCTCAAGCTTGATCAACTAGCAAAACAAGACGTTGAGACCCTAAAGCAAATCGTAATCGATGTCGAAGAAGTTCGAGCAAAGCTTGGAAGAGTTCCAGATTCGCAAGAAGAACTCGAAACACTTCTCGGCCGAAAGCTACCCAAGGTACATGACTATGGACATCCCACGCCGATAAATTACTGGCGAATAAGCAGTGATTCGTATAGGTTGCAATATGAACTTTGGGCTACGGACGACTGGATTTTCCATAGCAGCAACCCCGGCGCAGGCTGGGTTCAGCAGTTCTACTAGCTACTTGGAACCTGAAACTGCTTCCAACGCCTGATCTTCATCAGACTTGCCAGATGCATTCGCTGTTGAGGCTGCCTTATTGTCGGACTTGGAAGGCTTATCAGGCAGTCCTTGCTCGCGGCGTCGCTGGATACGCGTTGGAATGATGTCGCTGGCGAGCCCAAGCTTTTCAAGCAGCTTGATCTCGTAGTAGCTAATGTCAAACTCCCACCAACGATGCTGTACCGTAGCTGCAGAGGGATCTTCGTGGTGATTATTGTGCCAGCCTTCGCCAACGGTCATCAAAGCGACGAACCAATTGTTCTTGCTGTCTTCTTTGGTTTCGTAGTTTTGGTAGCCGAACATGTGGCTCAGAGAGTTCACTGAGAAGGTAATGTGCCACACCGCGATGACTCGCATGATTACGGCCCAAACGACCATCGATGATGCCATCGCTAGAGCGTCGCTCACTTGCGAACTGAACGCGAAGCTAAGCAAAAAGCCGAATGCAAAGAACACGACAGCTTGACCAAATACGTAGATGAACTGACGGTACGGGTTGGTCTCCAATCGCATGTAGAAAGGATCTCGCAAAAGGTCTTTGGAGAATTTTTCTAGGCTGGCTACCGAATAGGCATCGCGATTGATGTACATCAGCCATCCCATGTGCGACCACCAAAAGGTCACCCGCGGACTGTGTGGATCAGGGATTTCGTCCGAGTGTACGTGGTGAATGCGGTGAATGGTAACCCAGCGAGCTGGCGTGTCCTGCATCGAACAGATGCCCAGGATTGCGATAAAGTGCTCCAGCCATTTAGGTGTCTTGAAACTGCGGTGAGTCAACAACCGATGGTAGCCGATCGTGATGCCCTGTCCAAAAAGATGGATGCCAACGATGAACGTGATGAACGCTGACCAACTGAACAGATACGGCCGCCATTCGGTCGGACCAAAAGCAAGGCACGCTAATGCGATCGCTCCCATGACGTGTACGCCAATAATGGTTACGGCGTAGATCAAATTGAATTTGAGTGGGAGTACCGTTGGAGGGACTGGATTATTCATTCGCTCGATTAGCCTGCTAATGTACCTAGCCTAAATGGACCTCAATCCGAATCGGTGTTCCGGTTGGTGACAGAAGTCGCACAATGGAGATTGTCCGCCGATCGACGTAAATTGCGAGGGGAAAATAGTCGCATCCGCGTGGATTTCTAGCCCTAATGAGCCCCCAAACGCTGCGTTCTCGGCCATTCCGGCAAAAGTTGCCAGTTTTGTGGTCGCGTTCGCCCCGTCTACCCCATAGCAGCTCAGCCGCCTGTCCATCTCCGAAACTCTTCTAACCGCAGTCGGTCTGTAGCGATTAACAAGTTCGTATCGAGCTTAGCTGTTACAGGTATTGCCACTTCGCGCCAACTGAAGTTCGTAATGGGATAGTTTGCTCCTGTTTTTAGCGAGGTTGTATCGTTGAGCGGCAGACCATTTCACCCTAGCGGGAACTTCAGTATGAAACCTATCAATAGCGAGTGCGCCTTCGGGTTTGACGAGCTGTTCTTCTCGACGACTACCAAGACTGGCGTGATCACTCACGGTAATCGTGTTTTCGTTCGTATTTCGGGCTTCGAAGAAGAGCAGCTTATCGGCTTTGCTCACAGCGTCGTCCGTCACCCCGATATGCCCAGGAGCGTCTTTAAGCTCTTTTGGGACACACTCAAGTCCAATCGTTCCATCGCTGCTTACGTGAAGAACATGGCAGCCGACGGCCGGTACTATTGGGTATTGGCAGTCGCTTCGCCCATCGATAGCGGGTACTTGTCCATACGACTCAAGCCTAGCTCGCCGGTTTTCGATGCGGTCCAGCGAATCTATCAGCAAGTGCTTCATGTCGAGCAGAAGTGTGCTGAAGAGGGTGGAGATCGGCCCGCGCAGATTGCTGCTGGTACGGTAGAGTTGCATCAGAAGCTGGCTGAACTTGGATTCAACGACTACGAGTCGTTCATGTTCCATGCTCTGAATGTAGAAATGCAGCAGAGACAAGAAAAGCTAAAGAACGACGTTCATCACGTGAAGCGAACCCGGTTTCGTATTCCAGCTTTGTCGTGTGCCCTTGAGCTTTGCTCGGCGCTCGAGAAAGACCTGCAAAGCATGTTCCTGCAGACGGTCGATTTTCATAAGCTGGACAAGGACGTTATGGTCCAGTCCAATCAAGTCGCGAAGATCGCAGGTATCATTGGCACACTTTCGATGAACGCCAAGATCTCTGCCTTTCGCGGCAGCAATGCGGGGACGCTTCAAGAGATTGCCAAGGCATTGGGCAGCGTCTCTACCGAAGTTCAATCAATCACCGAGAACTTCCTTGAGCAGGCTCGTAGCACGGCTGAAGTGTTGGAGCGCCTAGCGTTTGACATGTCCGTTGGCAAGCTGCAACTCGAAGTAACTCGCCAGTTCTTGGACGAGATCATCGATGATGATCAAGAGGAACTGGACGCGCGAACTCGCGAATGTCTATCGATGATCATGGTTGAAGTGCAGTCAAGAACGTCGCAAGTCTTCCGAAGTTTGGAAGATGCTCGAAAGAGCCTCTCGCTGCTGAATACCGAAGTCGAGCGACTGGCAAGGAACAACAAGCGGCTGTCCTTCGTTCAGTTTGCGGGACAGAAGGAAGCCGTAGTTTGCGATAGCGTGAGTAGCTTTTCAGTCGTGTTCAAAGAGGTCCGCTCGCAGATCGCCGAAAGTCTTTCCTGCTGCGACGCACTTTTTGAGGCTGTCCACATGATGCGTCATCGAACCAGCGTTTTGCTACTCCGTCGCGACAATGTGATCCGACAATTAGCCGAACTGGATCGTTGTGTGTCTGACGTTGGTCGCGAGATGGCTTTGAAAGAGTTGGCGTTGGCTTAGAAGATTAACTATGAACTAACGATGTTAGCCCGCGACTATTCTTGACTAGCCGCGGGCACGTTAGAAAGCTTAGGTGGCCGTTAGCCGTTCTGAACTAGCCGCAACGCGTTAGAGAGCGTCCCGCTTAGGCGGCCGTTAGCCGTTCTGAACTAGCCGCAA
>CAYWNG010000380.1:0-6699 GCA_964458685.1 uncultured Pirellulaceae bacterium | reverse complement strand
GTTGCTTGGGATCGAGTTCGATTTGCACCTTGGTACCCTCGGGCTTGGAAGTGGTAAGCTGCTCGTGGTGGTGATGAATGGAAATCTCCGAGCAGCCTTCGGGTACTTTGACTGCTACTTGAAATTTGCCTTTGGCCAAAGAGACTTTCGGCTCTGCTTTTTCTTTTGAGTTAGCAACGCTGAGGCTGATGAGATCGGTATCGCCAACCCAAACAGGAATGACCTGCATCGATCGTTGTTTGAGTGGATCGTCAGAAATAAGTATGACTTGAATTTCATGATAGCCCGAAGGTAGTTGGCCTAGTTTGACATTCACGTTCTGCTGCACGTCCGCTGCTCGCATAGACAGTCCGTCGATTTGAATGGCAACTCTGGTCGCGCGAATTTGGGTGGCTCGCTTGGCTGGCGGTTGTTGCATGTTCAACCAATCTGAATAGCTCGGTCCAGTAAGATCTGGCGTGAATTGGATAGAGCCACCCGGCTTGATGGACCTCAAGCTTGTGTCGATCGGCTGATTGGGGGCGATCGAAAACGGCTGACAGAGTGGATCGCCGACGATGAGAAGTTGGTAAGGTCCCGTGATGCTCTGGTAGAAAGCTTCAGCTAACGAAAGTCCCTGAGCGTAATGTAAATACAGCATCGGCGTGGGGAATTTGAATTGCACCGAATAGGGCTCGGTCACCGTCCCCGAACTGCCCGCTGCTCCTGATGCAATGAAATGAGTCAGAGGCGTTTGAGATTTTGGTGGTGTCATCACACCTCCAAGGCTCGTCAAGTTATCGACGATCGCGCCGGGCAGCAATTTGCTTCCAGTCTTGGACCAATCCATCGAGGGCGTTCCCAATTGAGCCCCCATGACTTTTAGATTCTTGGGATACTCGGTAACGACCACGTCGGCATCCAAGCCTAACTTTCTCAGCTCTTCGACAGCTAAAGCAAAGTTGGGTTGTCGCGTCTTTGTTCGAACATCTAGAGTAGACGAGAAGTAGAAGCCGCCAGTGGGATGAGTGAAGTCAGCCGACTTTGCTCGCTTGAGAGATTCGACAGCTTCGTCCAGCGTTGTACCAAGACCACGAGTCACGCCGAGCACGGTCGAAAGCATGTATCGCATGCCGAGGTTGGTCTGCTTTAGATTGGGAGCGAACTCAACTCCGTTAGCACCCCACATCGAACGAGCGTTGAAGGGCACGGTGGGTTGCCACTTCCCGCCATCTTGATCCAGCAGATCCTTAATCGTCTGAAACTCGTCGTTTTCTTTGAGCGATTCGAACTGTGGGTCTTTGGAGAGGTACGAACCACTGTTCCAGCCGCCAGCGATAGCTTCGTCTAACAACAGAAGGGCTTTTTCTTTGTCTCCAGCCTGAGCCGCCAAAGCAGCAGCGAAGTACTTCAACGGATATTGATAGGGCGCCTTCTCCAAGAGTTTGCTGACCAATTCGCCAGCCTTGGCGTATTCACCAGCGACTTGAGCAACATTGATCTCGCCCCACAGCTCTTCAGTCTCTCTACCGCCAGGGTTCGTAAAAAACACGCTCATCGGTCGGCGCGCATAGAAGTTGACTTCGGTAGTGATGTAGGCCGGATCTTTGCGTTGCGTCAGGTCGTAGAGATAGGTTAGTCCGTTAATCGACGCGACTTTGGTGAAGACCGTGTTCAGATCCTTTATCTCAGCTAGGTCAGCGCTAATGTCGATCGCAGTTGGGAAATCGGCCGAGTAGGTAATGCACTGAACATGGTTAGCCAACTTCCGTTGTTCGATTTCGAGTAACAGAGGCTTCAAGATCTTTTCGCGAAAGTCCTCCACCGAAATCGTCTCGGCGTCAGGCACACCCTCCAGGACCACGATGTTAATAGAGGGAATCTGCCGCAAGCGTGCGTAATGATTGGCTAAAGTTCTTGAGTTTAGGGACTGGCCATTAACAACAACGACAACTTCGGAGGCCGTAAGTCCGGCCCAGACTGGCCCTGAACAGGCCAGGATAAGCAAAAACGATAGTAAGCTGAGCCATCGAAAGCCACAGTCTGCCCAAAGCTCATCAATGCGCGAAAAACCATGAAAGGGGGGGCGATGAGCGAAGTCTGCTTTTTGTTTCGTTCTTTCCGAGGATTGGTTGAGCCCCAATGAGGGCGTGACGGTGGCAAACAGTGGCGGAAGCGGCGAACTTTTGAGCAGCATCGAGGATTTTCCAACAGCAGAAGCTAGAAAAGACTGAAACATCGGTGGCTAATGGCCGAAAAACGCAAAGTAAAGATTGGTGCGAAACTTGCCTTGCAATGAACCAAACGAACCCTATAATCTTGTCCACTCAGTGTAGCAAGCTAAAGCTGGCTCACATGACACCAGAGCAGCGAAGAACTTTGAATGGGTGATCGTCAACGGTCAACTTTATCGTACAATCGCTGCTCACTCAATTTAACAGTACGGAAAATCAAACGGCAGGCTGGAAATCGGCTGCGGGGCTCGTTAGAACTCCTAAAGTCGAAGATCGCGGGCGTAGCTCAGTTGGTAGAGCACAACGTTGCCAACGTTGTTGTCGTGGGTTCGAATCCCATCGCCCGCTCTTTACAGCCTTGCCGTTTTTTCCTTTTGCTGCGTATAGTCCTGACTCGGCCGATTGCTACAGTTTCTTGTAATCGAACCGCCGCAGAGATTAGTTAGTACTCTCAATTAGCTTTGCCGGAGTTTTTGCAGGTATGGCAACCACCGAAACCGAAGTTGAAAACACAACCGAGCTTCCACAAAAGCCAGAACTCAATATGGCTGTCAAGGTTGACACCAAGTCAACTTGCGAACGTCACGTGGTTGTGACGATCCCACGCTCGGAAGTCGAGCGTTATCGCAGCGAAGCCTACAGCGAAATCGCTCCAAAGGCTGAATTGCCAGGCTTCCGCGCTGGTAAGGCGCCTCGCAAGCTGGTCGAAAGCCGTTTCAAGGAGCAAGTTGCCGAGCAAGTGAAGAGTTCGCTAGTTATGGACAGCCTGCAAAAGGTGACCGACGGCGACTACTTCTCTGCGATTGGCGAGCCATCGCTGAATTACGAGTCGGTCGACTTGCCTGAAACCGGCGACTTTGTTTACGAATTCGACATCGAAGTTCGACCTGACTTCGAAACGCCAGACTGGAAAGAGCTTAAGCTCGAGCGACCAGTTTGTGAGATCACCGACAAGCACGTCGATGACCACTTGAACAAGACTCTGACACGCTTCATGGAAGGCGAGCCGGTTGATGGCGAATGCCGCGCTGGCGATACCGTCATTCTGAACGGTGTCTTCAAGTTTGACGGTCGAGAAATCTCCAATTTCCAAGAAGAGAAGACTGTTGTTCGCAAGACGCTGAACTTTGGCGATGCTCGTGTAGAAGACTTCGACAAGCTGCTGGTTGGCAAGAAGGAAGGCGACAAGGTCTCCACCAAAGTCAAACTGTCTAGCTCAGCCGCCGATGAAAAGCTGCGAGAGCAAGAAGTTGACGCCGAGTTCGAGATTGTTGAGATCCGTCGCATCGAAATCGACGAAATCAGCGGAGCGATGCTTGAGTCTCTGGGCTTCGACAGCTCGGGAGAATTGCGTGACTTCGTTCGCAAAGAATTGACTCAGCAGTTCGATTATCACCAACAACAATCGTTGCGTAAGCAGATCGTTGCCGAACTGACCAAGGGAGCCAACTGGGAATTGCCAGAGTCTTTGGTTCGCAGCCAAACCAATCGCGAATTGCAACGGATGGTTTTGGAACTGCAACGCAGCGGTTTCAGCCAAGAGCAAATCACCAGCTATGTGAACATGGCTCGTATCAATGCTCGCGAATCGACCATCAACGCTCTTCGCGAACACTTTGTGCTTGAGAAGATTGCTGAAGATCTGAAGCTTGAGCCATCCGCCAAAGACTACGACGACGAAATTGCTTTGCTGGCCGACCAAAATGACACTTCCGCTCGCCGAATTCGTTCGCGACTTGAGAAGACTGGTCAGATGGACGCTCTTCGAAATCAGATTATCGAACGCATGGTTATTCAGCACATTGCTGAAGGTGCCAAGGTAACCGACAATCAAGACGACAGCTTCTTGTCGGCCAAGACTGTTAGCAGCGACATCGATTTTGCCATCGCTGGTAACTTTGTAGACATTCCTGAGGCCAAGCACGACAACGCTCCACCGGAAATTCCTGGAGCGGCTAAGTTGCCTGAGAAGGAAAAGGCTGAATAGAATTGCAAAAGCTAGCAGCGATGGCCTAAGGTCATCGCTGTTTTGTTGATCGGATCAACCAATATTCCGAACAGATCTGGCGCTCATCCACAACGACAAGGAGTGTATGTTGAATTCTGATTCCTATCGAAACCAAGTTTCCAATTCGTATGCCGCAGCTAGCTATCAGCGGCAACGGCAAATGACCTTGGGTGACCTCTTGCTGGAAAACAGAATCGTTTTCCTGCAAGGTGAAATCCATACCGGCAACGCCAACGAATTAGTGATGAAGTTGCTTTACTTGCAGAGCGAAAATCGCCGCAAGGACATTCACTTCTACATCAACAGCCCTGGCGGTGATGTCGTTGCGACTCTGGCAATCCTCGACACGATGAAGATCCTGTCCTGCCCAATCGCAACCTATTGCGTTGGACAAGCTGCTAGCGGTGCCGCGATCCTGTTGGCAGGTGGCGCGAAGGGCAAGCGTTATTGCTTGACGCACTCGCGCGTGATGATTCACCAACCTGCGGGCGGTGTTTCGGGACAGATCTCCGACATCGAAATTCAGGCGAATGAAATCCTCAAGTACCGAACATTGCTAAACGAAATTTTAGCGGAATGCTGCGGCAAGACTGCGGAAGATATCGCCCGAGATTCGGATCGCGATTTCTTCTTGTCAGCCCAAGAAGCCAAAGACTATGGATTGGTCGATGAGATTTTGACCAAGCCGATCGAGACTCAGCCTGAGCCCGCTCCGGCAGCTAGCTAAGACGGTTGTTTAGAGCGTGCGAAACACTCCCGCGCTCACAACTGTCTCAATCGTTTCAGTCATCTCTCAAGCTTTTGTCCATAGGTTCCAATATGCCGACTATACCCTACGTGATCGAGAAAAGCGGCCGCGAAGAAAGAGTCTACGACGTCTACAGCCGACTGCTCAAAGATCGAATTATTTTCTTGGGCTCGCAAGTCAACGACGAAGTCGCCAACGTTCTCGTGGCGCAAATGTTGCACTTGCAATCCGAAGATCCTAAGGCCGACGTTCACCTATACATCAATTCTCCTGGTGGTAGCGTAACAGCCGGTTTGGCCATTTACGACACGATGCAGTTCATCTCGTGCGACGTCGCGACATTCTGCATCGGCCAAGCAGCCTCGATGGGCGCTGTATTGTTGGCTGCAGGCACCAAAGGCAAGCGATTCAGCTTGCCAAATTCGCGAATCATGATTCACCAGCCTCTAGCGGGCATGCAGGGAACTGCGGAAGAGATCCTGATTCACGCAACTGAGTTTCGTAAGACCAAGCGTAAGCTCAATGAGATCCTTATGAAGCACACCGGTCAGACTTTGGAAGCTATTGAGCGAGACACCGATCGCGATCGCTTTATGTCTGCCGAAGAAGGCGTGGCGTACGGCTTGGTCGATCAGGTCATCTCGACAATGCCTCGGCCGCAAGCCAATCCATAAAGTGGATTCCACGAACGAATAAACTCAATCAAGGGGATGCGATTTTTCGCATCCCCTTTTTTTTTGTGCGTCTAGATTTGGTTGTAATAAGGCTCTGCCTGTCGTTTTAGGGGCGAAGCCCCGTCCGTTTACCTAGCCCAGCCTGCTAGGGCTGGGTACGCAATTCGCGAGAAAAACCCAGGGCCAAAGGCCCGACGGTTTGAGCTCAAACCGTCGGGCCTTTGGCCCAAAACGTGTTCATATTCCATCCCCCAGCCCGATGGGCTGGGCTAGGTAAATCGCTGGACCTTCGGTCCGAAATCCCAAAAACTGCGCTACACCAAAACACACGCCTGCGGTTCAAGAGTGTCCAATGGCGAGACAGTCTGAACGATTAAGTGCCTGCGTGTAGCTCTTTCAAAAATTGCCCCAGCCCATTCAACAACATTTGGACTGCTACGGTTACTAGCAACATTCCCATAAGCCGTTCGATGGCTACCAAACCGCGATGGCCTAAGAATTTTGCAAAGAAGCTCGAGCACGAAAGGATCGCCGCAGTTACAAGCCAAGCAGCGAAAACGGCCAACAGCCATTCCATCCATCGATCCGGTTCGCGACTGACCAATAGCAACGATGTAGCCAGTGCCGAAGGACCTGCGACGTAGGGGATGGCAAGCGGAACGATGAAGGGCTCGCCTTCAATTTCATGTCCTCCCAGGTCCGGCCGCGGAAAGATCATTCGCAGGGCAATGATCATTAGGATGATGCCACCCGAAGTCGTTAATGCAGTCGAAGAAAGCTGCAACAAACGTAGAAGATACTGGCCTACAAACAGGAACAGCACCAAAACAGCTAAGGCAATCAGCAGCTCGCGCATGACTACACGTACGCGACGCTGCGGCTCGATCCGCTGAATGGCAATGACGAAAAATGGCATGTTTCCTAGTGGATCAAGCACTAGAAACATAAGCACAGCAGCGGACCAGAAGGTCATGGACGGCTATTCCTTTTTTATTGGACCATTGACAGTCTTACTAGACTGAAGGCAGTCCAAATAGAGTTGTTCGTACTTGGCAT
>CAYWNG010000379.1:0-6744 GCA_964458685.1 uncultured Pirellulaceae bacterium | reverse complement strand
AAATGTTGTTTTCGTCAACGACTAACTTCAAATCCCAAGGAACCGGAGCCTAACGGCTGGCGGCTAGTTTTCCCAAGCGGGACGCTTTCTAACGCGCCATCGGCTAGTATTCCTAAGCGGGACGTTCTCTAACGCGTGGCAGCTATTCTGGAGTGAGAAGCAATCCGATTTGGGCAGAATTTTGATTGTGGCTCCGTAGTTCCAACTCACAAACTTCATTCAACACGCGAACTAGTCGATAACCAATAGCATGTGCAGTCATTGAGATCGGACAATTACGGAGTGCAACACTATGGGGATGCGAACAGCGAGTAAGTTTCCTGCGTTCTTCGTATTCCTAGCATTTCTAGCAATCGGAACTGCCTGCTCAGCTCAACAGCCCGCTTCCAATGGCTCAATGCCATCAGCGAATGCTACCAACCCCAACAGTGGCCCCGTGTCACCCAACTCCGCTGGTGACAATGGACGTATTGTCCGCGACCCGGTAACGGGCCGAGTCTACTTTCAGCAGTGGGTTACCGAAACGGTTCCCATCGTACGCTGGGAAAACAAGCAGATAACAACCACAGTCTACGAAAATCAAGTCGTTAACCAAGTTGTCCCAACCAACCAGACTGTGTACCAACCGCAGACGCAATATGTTTTGCAGCCCTATTGGAAAGGTGCTTGGAACCCTTTTCAACAGCCAACACTCGCCTATCAATCCAAACCAGTAACCAACTGGGTACCGATTACTGTGACCCAAAACCAAGTGGTGCCCCGCCAACAAGTCGTTCCCAAACAGCAAACGATCACCGTACCTCAGCCAATCACTGAGACGAAGACTCAGCAACGTCTTGTTCAAACCGAAATACCCCAGCCCTCCAATAGCGTGTTGGCTCAGCCGCAACCCCTTGCCGCTTATACCGCCGGACAACCGCGAGCCCTATTCAACGTACCATTGCTAGCTCGTCAACCATTCCCACCACCAACTACGTTCGCTAACGTGGGTAATAACAACTCGAGAGGCATGACCCCAGCGACTGTAGCTAGTTCTGCTTACCCCACGACTGCGTCGAGCGGATGGACTGCAACTAGAAGTTACAACGCGAGTACGATTCAATCGGCCTACACGAACCCTCTTCAGCCCAATCAACTTGCTCAGGGGCAATTTGCTCAGGGGCAATTTGCTCAGAATCAATACTCAACGAATCAATACTCGATGAACCAAGCTGGCCCAGCGCAGACGGCTTTACGGCCCGTGTCGCGAGTGGTTCAGTCGATCTTCCCACCCAGCTATAACGCGCCACTGCGCACAGCATCAGGTCAGGGCGGAAGTTGGAATCAGATGCAGAGCGGCATGTCGGCTACAGTACTTCGCTGATTCGAAGCCCTTGATGATTAGCCCCGAATCAGCCTGCCGTGCCCAGCAATTGTCGAGTCGCTAGAGTTACGTCAGTCTGCCGCATCAACGACTCGCCTACCAACATGGCGTGCACGTTACTCTCCTGCAGTCGCAGCGCATCGGCATGCGTGTAAATGCCGCTCTCACCAACAACGATCTTACCCGCCGGGATTTCGCGTCGCAGACGAATGGTGTGCTCTAAGTCGACTGCAAAGCTCACCAAATTCCGATTGTTGATACCGATTAATGGCGTGCCGGTGTTCAACACATTGTCCATGTTTCGTCGATCGTACAGCTCGACCAGCGCGACCATTCCTAGATCGCGAATCAATTGATGGATGCTTCGCAATTCTTGCCGCGAAAGACACTCGGCAATCAGTAAGACTGCATCGGCCCCCGCCGCCCGAGCCTCAAAGACCTGATACGGATGAATCACAAAGTCTTTGCGGAGCAGCGGAAGATTGACCGCTTGGCGAATCGCTTTCAAGTACTCAAGCGAACCTTGGAAGAAGTCCACATCGGTCAGCACGCTCAGACAGCTCGCTCCACCAGCTTCATAAGCCTTGGCAATGGCTACCGGATCAAAATCCTGTCGAATAACGCCTTTCGAAGGACTGGCCTTCTTGACTTCAGCGATCAAACGAATGGGCGGCGCAGTCGCTAATGGTGCGACGAAATCCATTGGTGCCGGCGCGTTATCCGCCAGCTTCATCAGATCTCTTAGCGGCTTGACTTTCAGACACTCTTCTACCTCCACATGCTTGCGGGCAATAATTTTCTCGAGGATGTTCATGTGGAGTGTTTTGCTACAAGGTTAATTAGTTGTCAGGCTGAAAATCGAGTGTCTTAGGTAGTGGGATGCGCCAGGATTCCTGTTGCATCTTTGGATTCGCCGGAATTCCTCTCCAGAATTCCTAGTGCTTAAAGTGTCGGGCTCCGGTGAAGATCATCGCAATGTTGTGTCGGTCACAAGCGGCGATCACGTCGTCGTCGCGACGCGATCCTCCGGGTTGAATAATCGCTACAACACCAGCTTGCGATGCGGCTTGAATCGAATCAGGGAAAGGGAAGAAAGCATCGGAAGCCAAGACGCTTCCCGCAGCTCTTTCGCCGGCCTTCTTGATCGAAATCTCAACACTATCCACGCGGCTCATCTGCCCAGCTCCCACGCCCACTAGCGCCGTGTCACGACAAAGCACAATTGCGTTACTCTTCACATGCCGAACCATTTCCCAAGCAAAGGCAACGTCCTCCCACAATCGATCGTCGACGGGAGTCTTGGTTACAGTCCGCCATTGACTGTGAAAGGCTGGAAGCGAATCGGTTTCTTGCACTAACGCTCCGCCGCTCACAAAACGAATCGACAATTCTGGTTCGACTTCACCCAATCGTCCGACTTGCACCAAGCGAACGTTATCGCGCCACTTTGGCTTGGTTGTAAGAATCCCCACAGCGCCCGCTTCGAAGTCCGGCGCAACAATCGCTTCGATAAATCGATTCGGCTCGGCCAACACTTCTGCCGTTTCAACATCGACTGTTCGGTTAAATCCAATCACTCCACCAAAGGCGCTCAGCGGATCGCCGTTGAGTGCCTTAAGAGCAGCCGATGCCAACGTGGTAGCAGTCGCTGATCCGCAAGGGTTGTTGTGCTTGATGCACGATGCGGCGGGTTGATGAAAGCTGCGAGCGATCGTCAACGCGCTGTCCAGGTCAAGGATGTTGTTGTAGGAAAGCTCTTTTCCGTGAATGTGCCGAGCGTTCACAATGCTGGCGGAACTGCCGCGCGGGTAGCGATACACGGCTGCCTTTTGATGCGGGTTTTCGCCGTAGCGCAATTGTCCTTTGCGTTCAAGCCTTACCGTCAGATGCGCGGGGAACTCACCAACGTTGGACTCGCGACGGAAGTAATCCGAGATCGCTTGATCGTAGTGGCAAGTCATCGTGAAGGCTTCGCCAGCCAGCCTGCGTCGAAGCGCAAGCGTTGTGCCTCCACCGCTCTCTTCAATCTCCGCCAGCACCGAGCTGTATTGTTCGGGGCGAGTCACCACCGTTACATACTGATGATTTTTCGCAGCAGCGCGAATCAAACTGGGACCGCCGATATCGATCTGCTCAATCGCTTCTGCTCGAGTCACTCCCGGCCGAGCGATAGTGGCTTCAAACGGATAGAGATTCACGACCACCAAATCGAAAGCCAAGATGCCTTCAACGTCCATCGACGCCAAGTCGCTGGGAATATCTCGACGTGCCAGAATGCCGCCGAAGATCTTCGGATGCAGCGTCTTCACGCGACCATCCATCATCTCGGGGAACTGGGTGTACTGAGAAACTTCGAAGCACTCGATTCCGTAATCAGACAGGTGTTTACGAGTCCCACCCGTAGAGTAGATTTCGACTCCGCAGGCCATCAAACCGGAGGCAAAATCGACCAATCCCATCTTGTCGCTACAACTGATGATCGCACGACGGATCTTCGAGTCTGACCGCTGAAATTCAGGCACTTTCGCTCGCTCACGTTTTGAGAGTAGGCATTCTAAAAGTGACTGTTTTAAGCCTGCTCGCCCAACGGTCAAGCGCCTAACTTGGGTGTCTGCGGTAATTTGGCAAATGGCGGCAATTTAACCATCCCAAAGCGAATATTCAGGCTCGAAATCCCTGGCTACATCCGCGGAACGACGCCGATACCCAGCAATTCCAGCCCCTGACGCAACACCTTGCCAGTCGCATAACAGATCGCCAGTCGACTTCGTTTGGTCGCCTGATCCTCGGCTTTTAGCACCGGACATTCCTCGAAAAATGTTGCAAATTGTTTAGCCAGCCCATAAAGGTAGACAGTCAGCATGTTCGGCAGGTATTCGACCGTCACCTGATGCAAGGCGTCCTCAAACTGGAGCAGGTTCAATGCTAAGTCGCGTTCGGCTTGCTGCTGAATCTGGATCGGGAACTCGTGCAGATTCGCATCGTTGACTTCCATTTCCGATCGACGAATGATCGAACCAGTCCGCGCGTACATATACTGGATGTAGGTCGCCGTATTGCCTTCCAACGAAACCATCTTATCGATATTGAATTCGTAGTCGCTGGTTCGATTGTGCGAGAGATCGGCGTACTTGATCGCTCCATGTCCAACGATATTGGCGATCTCGCGTTTATCTTCCTCAGTAAAGTCCAACCCAGCCTTCATCAAGCGGTCGGGATCGCAGACCGCTTGGTAGGCTCGTTCGACGGCTTCATCCAACAGGTACTCCAAGCCCAGTACGGTTCCGCTTCGCGTCTTGAACGGCTTGCCGTCGGGTCCCAACACCGTTCCAAAGCTAACGTGGTTGAGCTCCACATCGGTATAACCGATAGCTCGTGCCGCGGCGAACAGCTTTTGGAAGTGATCGCTTTGTCGAAAATCAACGACGTACAAAATTGCATCGGGCTGAAAGTGCTTCATCCGATATTCGATCGTCGCCAAGTCGGTGGTGGCGTACAAGAACGCGCCATCGCTCTTGCGGATAATCATTGGTGCGTCGAAGCCTTCCAGGAAGATGCAGATGGCACCTTCGCTGGTGACTGCCAAGCCTTGATCGACCAGCGATTGAACCAACCCTTCAAGCATCGGGTGATAAAAACTCTCGCCGTAGGTGTGATCGAACTTGATATCCAATCGTCGATAAACAGCTTCGATCTCCTGAATCGAAAGCGGCAAGAATTGATTCCATAGCGCCAAGTTCTCCGCATCGCCTTCGTGCAGCTTAACCGTCTCCAATTGGCAACGCTTCTCCAACTGTTCGTGGGCCTTCGAAAGCTCGACCAATGCAGGATTCGAAGCTACCGGAGTAACTTTGGCGTTCAGCGAATCGAGTCCCTCTTGAGCTGAATCGACGGCCTTCTTAGCAGCCTTGAGCTCCTTAGCCTTTTGCTTCTCGTCCATTTTCGATGCTTCGAGAGCAGCCAAAGCCGCCTGGGCCTCAGCGAGCTTTTTCTCGGCAAAAGGCAGCTTCGGCAGCGATTCTTGGTATCCGATCAGTGTTTGCACCAATCGATAAAGTCGGCTCAACTCTGGAACGGGAGTCGATTGAAAGGCACTTGGGTCGACAAAGTTCTTGTACCCATAGATGATCATGCCGAATTGCGTTCCCCAGTCACCCAAGTGATTGTCGGCGATCACTCGATGTCCAAGAAAACGTAAGATGCGAGCGAGCGCGTCACCGATCACCGTCGATCGAATGTGACCCACGTGCATCGGTTTAGCAACATTCGGTGCTGAGTAATCGATGACGTATGTCTTGACTTGTTTCGCCGGCTCAATCCCCAATCGCTCGGCCCGCGCGGATTGTTCAAGCTGTCGAGCCAGAAAGTCGTTGCGAAGTCGCAGATTGATGAACCCAGGCCCCGCGACTTCTAGCGGCTCGCAGATGTCGTCGAGCTGTAGCTTGGAAACCAGCTCGGCTGCGATGGCCTGCGGAGCCTTTCCAAGCTCAGCCTTTAGCGGCATCGCAATGTTGGCTTGGTAATCGCCATGCTGTGGATCGCGAGCCGGAGTAATTCGTTGAACGTGTTCGAGAGGGTTCTTGACCCAGCCATTCAAAGCGGATTCGAATCGCTCGCGAATCAAAGAGAGTATCTGCATCGTGCGCTACAAAGTCTGAAGAGCCAAAATACGAAAGTGCAAGTGACTTGAAATGCACTCAACCAATAACACGACTAAGCTGGGTCCGTTGGATTTTCGATAGGATTGATACGAGCCATCTGAGTCGTGGCTGCAGCAACCACTTCGGACACGCTGACTTGACGAGCATCGCCCCACAACGACTCAAGATCGTAAAACTCGCGAGTCTCTTCGTCGAAAAGGTGGACCACGATACTACCGTAATCCAACACGATCCAGCGGCTTTCCTCTAGACCGGAAACGCTAAGCTTACGTTCGTTGAATTCCGTCTTCATCGCTCGATCGATTTCCGTAGCCATAGCCGAAAGCTGACGTCGGCTAGCTCCAGTTGCGATCACAAAGTAGTCAAACAACGAGGTCTGCTCGGAGAGATCCAAGCACAGGATATCCTGCCCACGATTCTCAGCCGCAACGCGAACCGCGGTTTTGGCAAGTTTCAGGGATTCCTCCAACTGAGCACGCAGACGCCCTGAATCAATTGGGGAAGAGTTATCGGTTGGAGTCGTATCCTGAGTTGGCTCGGCTGTCATGAAGTCGCTAGGTAAAGTCTGGGTTGAGGTCATATTGGTCTGGATCGGCGTCATTTTTAAGCTCGAATTATAGCCACCCCGCCATTCTGCGATACTTCTTCCGGGTAGAAATGTCGCCCCACGCACCATTTTTAACCCTAATAGTGGGAGAGTTGCAGGCATATTCCCTGTAC
>CAYWNG010000378.1:5659-6771 GCA_964458685.1 uncultured Pirellulaceae bacterium | reverse complement strand
TGGATAAATATCAGTTCGTCCGCTTTTGCGTTGCGATAGAGTTCTTGCTGAACAGCGGTGGGCCGGCAGCGGGAAATGACTACGTCTGAGTTGAACATCAAAGGGATGCGGCCAGTGATCGGATCGCCTTGAGCAAGCATCTTTGCCGACTGAGTATGCACATGGCGCAGAGGTATGTGAACAGATTCGATCGAATGTATCCCCATATCTTCAACTTTGGTCACACGAGTGGGAGGTCGCAGGTGGTAAGCAATGCTGTAGGCTCGGCTAAAGCCCTGCGTCGTAATGACCTCTTCGTAATGGATTCCTTCTCCCAAATGCCCTGGTGTATGCGAATGAATCGTATGGCGTTTGGCTGGAACAGAGCCCAATTGTCGATATTGTGGCATGATTAATCCTGAACGCTCACACGATTTTCCAGAGTACCCAGCCGTTCTACACGCAGTTGAACGATGTCGCCATGTTTGAGCCAGCCGCCGACCGCTTGAGGCGTCAATTCAAGGATGCAACCGGAGCCTACCGTACCAGAACCGATAACATCACCAGGCATCAGCTTCACATCCCGACTGGCGTGAGCCAGTAGTTGAGGCCAAGTCCAGTACATACTAGATGCATTGGCATGCGAAACACGCTTGCCATTGATAAAGGCCTCCATTTCAAGATTCAGCCTTCCCGATTGATACCGATCCTTCAATGCCTCAAAGGAAACCAGCAATGGACCCAGAGCATTAGCAAAGTCTTTACCCTTACTGGGACCAAGACCAACCGCCATCTCTTCGCGTTGAAGATCTCGAGCCGACCAATCGTTGTAGATCGTGAACCCCGCTAGGCAGTCCAGCGCACGATCATCCTCTGGAAGATTGATAGCTTCGTGTCCAACTACAGCCGCCAACTCCAGTTCAAAGTCCAGTTCCACTGATCCCTTGGGACGTACAACGGGATCTCCATGGCAAATCACGCTGTTTGGATTTGAAAAGTAAAAGACGGGTATCCGGTACCATTGATCGACCATTGTCAGGCCCCGCATGGATCGACATGTTTTCACATGCTCTTCGAATGCGTAAAAGTCTCGGATAGTTCGGACGGTCAGCAGTTGCATGGAAGAAGTTAGA
>CAYWNG010000378.1:0-5559 GCA_964458685.1 uncultured Pirellulaceae bacterium | reverse complement strand
TGCGTAAAAGTCTCGGATAGTTCGGACGGTCAGCAGTTGCATGGAAGAAGTTAGAGATAGAGGAATCGTAGCCACCGCTGCCAAGCGGTGGAAAGTAGCCACTGCTGCCAAGCGGTGGTAAATTCACTTTGAGGAATCATCGTCTGGTCCATCGTCTGGCGACGGAGGCCACAACTAGAGCGTTCCTCGCAAGTCTTGCTCGCGTTCGATGGCTTCGAATAGGGCTTTGAAGTTTCCTTTGCCAAAGCTCTTCGAGCCTTCACGTTGGATGATCTCAAAGAACAGTGTAGGCCGATCTTGGACAGGCTTAGTAAAGATTTGGAGCATATAGCCTTCGTCATCGCGATCAATCAAGATTCCCAACTCGGCCAGTTCGTCGATATCTTCTTTGATTTCGCCGACACGGTCCGTAATGTGGTCGTAGTAAGTTCTGGGAACTCGCAAGAAGGTTACGTCATTGTCTCGCAAGGCTCGTACGGTATGGATGATGTCGTTAGTTGCCATAGCGATGTGCTGTACGCCGGCACCCCCATAGAAATCGATGTACTCTTCGATTTGGCTTTTGCGACGGCCTTGGGCGGGTTCGTTGATCGGGAATTTGATGCGTCCACGCCCGCTTTGAACTACTTTAGACATCAAGGCAGAGTATTCTGTCGAAATGTCCTGGTCATCAAATGAAACCAACTGTTCAAAACCTAGTACCTTTCGATAGAAATCGACCCACTCGTTCATCATCCCTTCTTCGACATTTCCCACGATATGGTCGATACCCAATAAGCCTGTGTCTTGGTATGTCTTGGGGTTGTAACGGGAGGGGTCAATTGGGTCGAACCCTGGAGCAAATGCGCCTTTGTATCGATCACGATTGACAAAGGTATGCGTTGTGTCGCCGTAGGCTCGAATCGTAGCGTACTCGTATACCCCGTACTGATCTTCGATTGCTTGCGGACCTTGAACGCCAACCGCCCCGCGCTCGACGGCTAAGTTGTACGCGCGGCGTACATCGTCTACCTGCAAAGCGATATCTGCGACACCATCGCCATGCAATGCCAGCCGGGACGAATCTGGATGGCTAGCTCGCAATGGCGACATTAGGACAAACGTAATGCCGCCCTGCTGGACAACATAACCCGCTTCGTGTTTGACCTTTGTTTCGAGACCAGCATACGCAATCACATCGAATCCGTATGCATTGCGATAGAAATAGGCCGACTGCCTCGCATTGCCTACGAAGAATCGTACGTGATCAATCTTGCGCAGCGGCATCTCATCTTTTGAATTCATTTCTTTACTTCGCTTAATTCGGGGAAATCGCCAACTAGGACACTAACAGCATCTAGCGAAGTCAGTTTTTTCAAGGCGGCGTTAACCTTTTCAACGGTTAGGCCACGCACTCGGTCCATTCGGTGTGCTAAGTACTGTAGCCCCACGCCTCGCCGAATATACTTCTGCACAACGCTACACAGATTGCCGTCTTCAGAAAGAAATGCTTCTATCTTTTTGTCATAGGTCGTGATACTCGACCGAAGCTCCTCTTCAGTAATGCCATCCTGCTTCAACTTGCCGAGCACCTCATCGGTGGCCTTAACCAAGGCTGCCTTATTCTTGGGATTCGTGGTGGCATAGATCACAAACTGGCCCGCGGAGTCGAACTCGCCAGCCTCGAACTGACAACCGATTTGGTAGGACAGACCTTTTTCATCCCTGACGCCCTTAGCAAGCCGACTGTCCAGCGAAGCACCTCCCAGAATATCGGCGGCAATGGTAAGTGCTTCGAAGTCGTCATCTTTGTAGTTTGCATTCAGACTGGTCCCACGCAGGTACATGGCACTTGCCTGATCGCGTGCTTTGAGTTCGATCGTCTCGCTCTTGACGGGGAACACTCGACTTTCCAGTCGTACAAATTTGGCATCCTGATTCCAGTTCGTGAGGGCGTCATTGAGTTGCTTGAGCATCTTGTCTTTATCGAACTTTCCTACGACTGCGACATGGCCGTGATTTCCCGCCAGAAGTCCGTAAGCTTTCTTTACCGAATCCAATTGCGATTTGCGCAGCTCGCTAAACATCTCCTGAAAAGTAGGTACATACTGAATATCCGTTTTCTCAACAGGATTCAGGGCTCGTCCTAAGGCTAGTTGAGCCATCATCTCGGGACTGTTTTTGGCTTGGGACATCTGCGTCAACTGGCTGGACTTGAACTGCGAGAAGTCGTCTTCAGGAAACTTAGGATTTCGAAGTAATTCACGGACTAACTCAAGTGTCTCCGTCTGGAACTCTTCGCGTCCTTCCAGTGAAAGTGTCAGTTCGCCCGGTTGGCTCATGATCTGAATCTGAGTCTTATACTTTGTTTGCAGACGATCCAATTGCTCGCGAGTGAACTTCTCAGTACCCAACATCATGCAGGGGCCTAACAATGATGTAGCTGATAAAGCTTCTCGCGTACTGAAATCGGTCGGCGTACCGAAATCGAGCGTCAAGTGGAGGTAAAATACGTTGCCCCGATTTGGCTTTGGCAACAGGGCATACTTGACTCCCGATTCAAGCGCCCCTTCGACGAGTCGCTTTTGAATCTCCATTGGCTTGGGTTCAAAGACTTGATCAACGCTCAGAGCCGCCTTGCTGCTCTTGTAGTCTTTGACGATGTTCTCAATCTTTGGAGTTGCAGGGATATTCGAACGAAGTGGCTGGTCCGTCGGCAAGTAAATTCCCGTCGTACGATTGCTGGCTCGTAGATACTCTCCAGCGACTCGCTTCAAGTCGTCCATGCTCACACGCTCGGTGCGGTCTCTAGTCACGAAGAACAATCGCCAATCACCATAGGCGGACCAGTCACTGAGCGTCATCGCTAGTGACTTCGAATCCAGCAGGCCTTTTTCGTAAGATTTAGCGAGAGCAGCTTTTGCTTGCTCCAGTAGTTCAGGCGTCAGGTATTTGTCCAAACCACTTTCCATCAGTTGTGCCAGTTGGCTTGCCAATGCTGAAACGGCTTTTTCGTCGGCCGTGTCATCGGCAAGAGCTGCCATCGCCGTCAGCATACCAGGGTCATAGCATTCCATCGACATTGCCGAGACCTGCGAGGCTCGCTTGCTCTTAACCATATCTTGGAAAAGAATGCCACTTGGTTCCATTCCAAGCATCTGCGATAGAAGTTGGATAGCTGGGTAGTCCGAATGGGACGCAGATGGAATGTGATAAACAACTCCAACGGTAGGCGTCCCACCAGTTCGCCGCAAATACACAGTCCTCTCGCCATCTTGATTGGGCTCTTGCGTGTAGGTAGGTTCTAACTCGCTAGCAGGCTTTGGCAGTGCACCGAAGTACTTGGAGGCAGTTTCAACCACTGTCTTTGCATCCACCTTGCCTGTCACAATCAGAACGACATTGTCTGGCCGATAGTACTTCTGATAGAAGCGACGAAGATTGTAGACTGGAACGCGTTCGATATCTGCTTTGCTGCCGATGACGGTCTTGCCATAGTTATGCCACTCGAAGGCACTTGCGTTCATTCGTTGCATCAGAATTTGCTGAGGCGAGTTCTCATTCATCTCGAACTCACTGCGCACGACTGTCATTTCTGAGAATAGATCTTCTGCGCGAATGAAGCTGTTGATCAAGCGATCTGATTCCATCTCGATCGCCCATTCCAGATTCTCTTTGGAAGCTGGTAGAGTTTCATAGAAATTGGTGCGATCGTACCAGGTTGTGCCGTTCATGTCGGTGGCACCACGCTGCTTCAATTCCTCCTTGACATTAGGATGCTTCGGAGTTCCCTTGAACAGCATATGTTCCAGCAGGTGAGCCATACCAGTTTCGCCGTAGCCTTCATGCCGCGAGCCCACCAGCACGGTCATGTTGACTGTCAAGACTTGCGCAGAGGCATCCGGGTAAACTAGCACTCGGCACCCATTGGGTAAGCGGTATTCGGCAACCCCTTCGACCTCGGCGATCGGAGTTGACAGAGCATTCTCTTGCCCCTGGCTAACAGGCAGAAGTGAAAAGATTGTCAAGATTGCTGTGCAAACGGAAAGCAAGCTGTATCGGGTTGGTGTTTTGGTATTCATAGGTGAGAAGCTCATTGGTGGTTGTAGTCGAAATCCGGGTTCTTGTTGGGAGCAAATAGTGGCAATGATCGGCGAGTTGTGTTGCATACTGAGCATGGACTTACTGTCGGGAAAACAATCTTGTACTGAAGTAGCGTTCGGCTCGATCGCATAGGATGGTGACCACGCGACAGTCTTCTGGCAGGGTTAGTGCAACTTGCAATGCAGCAGCAACATTGGCCCCCGAAGACGAGCCGACCAGCAAACCAAATTCTCGGTTCAGTCGTTGCGTCATGAGCAAAGCCTCTTGGCTGGAAACCTTGATGACTCGGTCCAGCTTGACGTCTTGCAAGAGCGGTGGAACAAACCCTCCTGCGACGCCCTCGATCCAATGGCAGCAGGCTTCTTCGCCGGAGAGTAGAGCGGACTCGGCTGGCTCCATCGCCACAACTTGCGTCGCGGGATTCGCCTCACGTAGAGCACGCGCACAGCCTGCTAAAGTACCACCAGTTCCATAACCTGACACGAAAGCGTCGACTCGACCGTGCATCTGCTCCAAGATCTCAATCGCTGTTTCATGCTGATGGTCGAGCGCATTAAGTGGATTTTCAAATTGACGTGGTAGAAAGAAGCGGGCATCCGTAGCTGCCATTTCCCGCGTCAACTGGATGCCCGCTTGGTAGCCGGGTTCGGAGAAGAGAATTAGTTCAGCCCCCAACTGCTCGATCAGTCGCCGACGCTCGCCGCTAGCACGTTCGGACATCACGATCGCAACCCCATAGCCACGAGCGGCACCGAGCATTGCGAAAGCGATACCTGTGTTGCCGCTGGTACATTCGAGAATGATCGAACTCGGGGTCAGCAGGCCATACTTCTCTGCATCCACGATGATGGTTCGTGCCAAGCGATCCTTGATGCTACCGCTAGGGTTGAGAAACTCGCACTTGGCATACAGCGTCCGACCCACTTCGGGAAAGTGGAGCGGCATCATCGCTGTATTGCCAATCAGTCTTAGCAGCGCGTCACCGCGCTGCATTGTGGTCGAGTTCATCATCGTGTTGTGAAGGAGCATAACGGTTACTTCGACTCTTTCGCTGAAAAATCCTTCACAGCCTGCTGAATAGAACTGCGAATCAGTTTCAACTGATCTTTTGAAAACATGCCAGTGCTCTCGAACATCTTCACAAAGTGCTCCTGGCCTTCAGCCGAGTCAGGCAAGCCAATGTTTCCAGTCTTTTCGGCAACGGAAGTAATCATGGGTTTGGATTCTGTATCATTCATAATTGCAAACCATGGGACACCGACTTCGGTAGGTTCTGCCTGGGACAATTCAGCCAATAGTTCAATTGCACCATAGTTACTGTCCATATCAATCCTGACATCGACAAAGACTGGAGCCAGTAGCTTGTGAATCTCAGGCTGCGCCATCCATTTTTCAAGAGCTTTGCAAGGCTGGCACCACGAGGCACTGAAATGAAGGAATACAAGTTTTCTCTCGGTGACCGCTTGCTTCTGTCCA
>CAYWNG010000377.1:0-6773 GCA_964458685.1 uncultured Pirellulaceae bacterium | reverse complement strand
GCGGTGAATTGGAAGTCGGGAACAATTCCAGTCTTGGTGACTTTGAAGATGCCAACGTCGTTGCCTTTGTCCCAGCCTTCGATACGCACCGTAGCGATGCGCGAGCCATCGGAGCTAATCGCCATCAGCTTCCAAGGCGTCTTGTATTCGATTGTATCCAAGACACTGCTATCGCTCGCGCGGACGACGGCCATGCGACTGTAGCCTTCTTTGCCCTCTTGATAATTTCCAATCACCGTCACGCCAGCCTTGCCAGCAGTTAAGATCCGTTGTCCCAAATGGGACGATTTCTTCAGATCGGTGACGACTGCAAACTCTTCGAAGGTAATCTCAGGAAAACCAAGTGCAGGTTTAGCTGCCCAGAATGCCTTGTCGAGCTTGGAGGCGATCAGCTTGGCGCCTTTGACAATGGGCTGTCGCTTCTCAGGCTCAGAAGCATCGGTCGCTGGAGCAACAACAACCTGACTTGAACTCTTGCTGGAACTTTTGCCTGCGCCGGAATTCATGCCGCCCTTAGGTGCTTCTCCTACGACTTTGAAGGGATTGTCATCGTCGCCTTCACTGGCCGCCTTAGCTTCGGCTTCCAAAAACGATTTCACGAAAGTCTGATCGGCAGTGCTCAGTCCGTCGATCTTGATCTTGACGTCTTTCCCGTTGGTCTGAGTGATCTGAACATCGCTACTGTTAGCAAACTTGAGCTTGCCTTCGATCTTGAATTTTCCAGTTGCATCCGACCAAGTCCGCGATACGGCGAACGAGGCCAGCTTTCCTGTGGGTTCACCAGCTTGAGTCCTTAAAGACATCCCGCAAAGAACAACGCCGAATACGAACAAAAGGAGAAAAAGTCGAATCATAGGATTAGCCCGCTTGGGGTGTGTCACGCTCAGTCGCATTTAGGAAAGCCAGTATTTATACACGCGATCATTAGAATTCTGACAGCGAAATGCCAGTCGTTTTCAGTACGAGCAGATCGCTTGCGCTTGCTGAGTCGACCGTGAACGCCGGGTATTTCCCGCATTTCACTGAAAAGTTCACAAATTCTGCGGAATCGTATGGCGGAAAAAACGCCGGGAATCTGCTCCTGTTAGAGGCGATTAGAATGTCTAGTCAGAATCGTAGTTCAGGTAAAGCAGGTAAAACATCTAGCCCCAATGGTAGCCTTTCGAGAACAAACAATGGATAGCTCCGACAAGACGAGCCAGCCAAGTGATCGCACGTTGCTGGGCCGCTATCGACGCGGTGATGGCGACGCGGCTACCGAACTGTACCTTCGCTACGCTGAAAGACTGAAGGCCCTGGCACAGGCCAAGGCGTCCAATCAATTGCAGCGCGAAGTTGACGCGGAAGATATGATTCAGTCGGTTTTTCGGACCTTCTTTCGTCGAGCTGCCGACGGTCAGTACGATATCCCTGAAGGCGACGAGCTTTGGCGTCTACTCTTAGTGATTGGCCTGAACAAGATTCGATCTCTAGCGACGTTTCACCGCGCGGACAAACGAGACTACCAAAAGACGATCGTCGGCGAAGGTGCCGAGTCGGCGTTGAATGAGCACAGCGATTCGGATCACACGGCGCTGTCTGTCTTAAAACTAACTATCGACGAGATGTTGGCGCTGATGCCCGACGAGTATCGAGAGATCGTCGATCTGCGCATTGCCGGTTATGGCGTGACTGAGATTGCCGAGCGAACTGGCCGAGCCAAACGATCGATCGAGCGGATCTTACAAGAGTTCCGAAAAAGACTGGACGAGTTGATTCATGGTGACAAGTGATTCGTCAGATCAAAAGACTGGTCAGAAGCTTTCTGACTCCTCTGCGGCTCTCGGCTGGGACACCGAGCTGGATAGCTTTGTAGTGCGATTGGAAAAAGCCTACGGTCAAGCATCGGCTACTTCGCAGGTTGATATCGCCGACTACTGTCCTCCGCCCGATCATCCTCGCTACGACAAGATTGTTCGTGAGCTGATCCGCGTCGACATGGAGCTTGCGGCAAGCAAGGGTGTTGTGCCTTCGATTGAATATTATCGCCAACGATTCAGCTCGCTGATCGATCAAGAATCGATCTGTATGGAACTGGAGTTTGAGCAGAATCGATTGAAGCAACAGGCAAATGATTCTCGTAGTAGCGCTGCAACCAGTACGGCGAACTTTCCTGAAGTAGGGCAGACTCTTTGCGGATTCGAGCTGCGTTCGGAACTTGGTCGAGGCAGCTTTGGTCGCGTTTACATCGCCACTGAAACAGGATTGTCGAATCGTCGCGTTGTTCTTAAGGTCAGTTCGCAATTTCCAGGCGAAGCAGATCTACTTGCCAAGTTGCAGCACAAGAACATCGTCCCGATTTACTCGTTGCATCGCCATGATCCTTGGCACGTAGTCTGTATGCCCTTGCTTGGAACCGCGACCCTGGGTGGCTTGCTCCAATCGATCAAACAAGCCGGTCAGGTTCCCGCCAGCGGTGTCGCGTTGATCGACACTATTCGTAATTGTTCCAGCGGAACATGGCCAGTAACGGCCAAGTCGCCTGAGGAAGGAAACTCCGCTGAGAGATCCGCAGAGAGATCCGCTGTAAACAGCTCAGAGCCTGCCTCGATCGATAGCCAAGCGCTCAATCGACTGCGAGAGAAATTCACAAGTTACAGCTACGCGCATGGTATCGTTTGGATAATCTCTCAGCTTGCCGACGGCTTGTCGCACGCTCACGAACGCAACATCCTGCACCGAGACATTAAACCAGCCAACATCCTTCTGTCCGATGATGGGCTTCCGATGTTGTTGGACTTCAACTTGGCTGTTGAATCGATCGGGGGACAGCAGAAGTTTGGTGTCTTTGGCGGAACGCCGCGTTACATGGCGCCTGAACAATTGACTGAGGTCATCACCAGTCGCGTGCAATGCGACCAGCGAAGCGATATCTACGCGCTGGGCATCATCATGTTCGAACTCCTAGCGATGCGAAGTCCATTTCCGGATCGCAGTGGAGTCGATCGAGACGTGTTGCAGAGGATGAGCAGCGATCGCCAAGTTGCGCCGCTGTTGCTCCAAGAACAGTCCCGTGGAATCACCTCGGGTATCCAAGCCATCGTTGGCAAGTGCTTGGAGTACTCGCCGGAAAATCGCTACTCCAGCGCACAACATCTGCTGGAAGATTTGAGCTGCGAGTTAAACCATCAGCCGCTCAAGCATGCCACTGGCGAATCGTTGGCGGATCGCGTTCGAAAATGGAACCGTCGTCATCCTCGACTATCGGCAACAACCCTGGTAGCCTCAGCCGCATCCGTTCTTTTAGCTTTTATCCTGACCGGGTTCGTAATTCAGTATCAACGGGCGACCTATTTGAGAGCCGTTCAGTGGATCTCTGATGCCAAAGCCGCGAGAACTATCGCTCATGGACTGATCGCAACATCAGAACTACCGGTGCCACAGATTCAGTCGATGATCAGTGCGTGTAACGAGTCGCTCACTTACACTGAGATGATCGATAAGAGCACATTGAATGAAGCCGAGCGCCGTGAAGCTGATCATGTCGCCGCTCAGCTTTGGCTATTGCAAGCGCGGGGCGAAGCATCTCTAGCGACTCAAGAAGTGGACTCGCAAAAAGCTGAACTCTTGCTGCGCTCGGCCATCGCCAGCTCGGCTCGCGCGGCTGAGTTGAACAGCGAACAAAGTCGATTGGCAACCGTTTTGAAAGTTGCACTTGAGCGATCGCTGCCCTCTAGCGATTCAGGACGTTCCATCGAAAAGGAATTGCGACGGCAACTTCAGATCGAGTCCAGTCAGGTTCAGGGTGCTATCGAATCGATGAAGGCCTCGTTGAGTACCGACGCAGGAAACCCATGGTACTGGACGAACCTCGCTCAACTACAGCTAGAGATAAACGACCGGCGAGCCGCGCGAACCAGCTTGGAAGTTGCCGTTGGTTTAAAGTCGAACTTGCCATGGCCCAGTTTGATGTTGGGCACCATGGAACTCGATCACAATCGATTCAGCGAAGCCAAGAAACTGTTTGACGAGACGCTTCGTTTGGACCCAAGCTCAGTAGCGGCCTATTTGAATCGAGCGATCGCCGGTATTGGATTGGGTGACTTCCAGTCCGCGTTAGAGGATCTCAACAAGATCGAAAAACACGCTGAAGAGAATACGCGAATTCTCTTCGTTCGAGAGTTAGTTCATCGACGTCTAGGTAACAAGGTTCAGGCGGAGCAAGACCTGGCTTCTGGGCTAGCTTTGCAACCTCGGGATGCGAGGAGTTGGAATGCGCGCGGCGAAGCTAAATTGCGAGTTCAGCCCATGGATGCCGAGGGAGCTTTAGAGGACTTTCGTCAAGCCAGTATCTCTTCGCCTCACCTGCGAAATTCTTATGAGAACATGGCAACTGTTCTGAGCGAATACCTAAAGCGACCCGAAGAGGCGATTCAAGCGCTGGATCAAGCGATCCAGTGCGATCCGCAATATGCCTTAGCGTGGTCAGGTCGAAGTGTTGTTCATGCTAGAGCGGGACATGTGGAAAGCGCCATCGCCGATGCTAGGCGAGCTCTTGAGCTGGAACGGACTCCGATCGTTTGTTATCAAGCGGCGAGCGCATTTGCGCTTGTTCGGCGGGATCGCTCAGATGAGACGCAGGCTCTAGCACTGCTGAAGGAGACTGTCAGGCAAAATCCGGCATTGGCAGAGATGATGGAACGGGATTCCGACTTAATCAAGATCGAAGATCAGCAATCGCTTCAACAGATTATTGCGGCTGCGAGACAGTTGAAATAGAGTTGTTGGCCCGACAAAAAGTTCAGAGTTAGAAAATGAAGCAGCAGAGAATTACAAGAAGACGTTTGGCTACCGGATTTGAATCCCTAGAGCCTCGCATGGTGCAAGCGCAGTTCGGCATCGCCTGGAACGATTCGACTCATCTTTCAATGAGCTTTGTGCCGGACCAAACGGCGGTAGCGGACTTGCGTAGCAATCTAGTCGCCGCGCTGGATGCACAAATGCCTCGAGCAGTTTGGCAGTCGGCGATTTTTCGCGCTGCGCAAGCGTGGATGCAAGTTGCCAACGTCAATATTGGTCTAACTACCGATGGAGGCCAAGCGTTTGGAGTTCCAGGATCGACTCAGAACGATTCACGTTTTGGTGATATCCGCATCGGTGGCTATCGAATGGCAAGCTCTGTGATGGCAGTTTCGGTACCGCCGGGAGATACCGCGGGAACGTTCACGGGGGATATCTTCATCAACACCGCAGCTCGCTTCACTCCGGTGAGTTTGCAAGCCACGATGATGCACGAATTTGGGCACGCGCTAGGCATAGGTCATAGCAACGATCCGCTATCGGTGATGTATTCGCACCTAAATAATCGAACTCAGTTGTCAACCAGTGACATTAGTGCGATCCGTGCACTGTACGGTGCGAGGACTGCGGATCTGAATGAACTCAAGAAAGACAACAATACGCTAATCGGAGCTACACGAATCAAGTATTCGCAGGTATCGAGTGGATACAACGGTTCGACACCGCTAGTGGCTTGGGGAGATTGGACTACTTCAGCGGATGTCGACTTTTTTGATGTTCAGGGGCTTCTGGGTTACACCGGGCCCATGACAATACGATTGCAGACTAACGGAATCAGCTTGGCAACGCCTAAGCTAACCATCCTGGATGATGCCGGACGAGTGCTGGGAACGCGTACGAGTGTATCCACCTCGGCAGACACACTTTCGATCACACTTCCATCAACCGTTCCAGATCGACGTTACTTTGTTCGCGTCGAATCACAGGCTGGGTCCAGCTACCGTGTTGGCCGTTATTCTGTGGCTGTTACCTTCGATCGATTGTTGCGGCCAACAGTGACACCGTTGCAGACGGTTATGAGAGGCAGCTTCGAAGGGTTGCCACCTGAGAAGGTGGACCTTTTGTTCAAAGATCCGGCACGATTGCTTTTCGATGATGACCTTCACACCAATGACGGGCCACTAAATGCGATTAACCTTGAGCCGCTAGCAGGCCAGAGCGAACGCCATTTAGATGTGCAGGGCACGCTCTCCGACGCAACTGATGTCGACTACTATCGAGTCAAGACTCCTGCGACAGGTGCCAACTGGGTGTTGACAGCAACGTTGATATCAAGCCGAGTGAACGCAGTACTGCCTCGCGTTCTCATTCAAGATGCCAATGGTGTTGCGATTTCAACTCAGATCCTAGCCAATGGTAATGGGACCTACACAGTTCAAGCATCGCGGTTGCCTGCCAATCAGTCTTACCTGTTGAAAGTCTTTTCACCCACTCAACAAACCGGCAACTACACGCTTTTCACTAGCTTCGGTACGACACCGGCTGTGTTGAACACGTTTGCCTCAGGCCAGATAACCAGTAGCGCTGCGCCGGTTACTGGAACTCTGTATGTAGCTGAACCGCAGCTTTTTAACTTCCTGCTTCGCGCCGATGGAACTGCAGGTTCGGTAACAATGATCATCCGCAACTCAGCCGGTGTCATTGTCGAACAACTCACCGCGCGGGCTCGTGACGTTAGTTCGAGCGTGAGTCGATTGTTGGCACCCGGCAAGTACACCGTCTCGTACTCAGCAACTGTTCCGCAGAGCTTCAGTCTTCGCGGCAGCAAGCTCAGCGATCCGATGGGACCAGTTATCGATAGCACCACGTTAGCCCCTCAATACGTTTCGCCAACGGTTCCAAACACTTACGTTTATCCGGACGGGACGACATCGAAGATCTCCTATCACTGGCTGTTGCTAGTGCTAGGGTAAGTCGAGAACCGTCTTGATGTA
>CAYWNG010000376.1:0-6774 GCA_964458685.1 uncultured Pirellulaceae bacterium | reverse complement strand
CGCAGAGTGGACCTGGATTGATCTCCTTGGAAACAGGAACTTTCTTTCTCCTTAAGCCACTCCGCAGCGGACTGATTCAGAATAGCAGCGCGGATAGTGATATCAAACAGCGGATACGACTCAGTGGAGTCGATTTCTGATGTCAGGGCTGTGTTGGGCATCTCATTTAGAAGGCTAATGAGTCGCAGTCTTTGCTTGAGCACCGCCTGATGCAAGGGTGGAAGAATCGCAATGGCCGCGATAAGCTTATCCCTGTCGTCGTTGGTGAGCAAATAAGGCTTGGGCGACATCCCTGCCTCGCGAAATATGGCGAGTACGCTGTCTGGCGTTTCTCCCACTCGCTGAATTAATGCTCTTTCAGGGTCCAGTCCAACTTGATCCTGGGTCGCATTAGACGGGATTGAATCACCAGGATTTATTGCCTTCAAGTCTTGTGCCCAACAGTTTACCGAAGACAAACAGAGCAAGAGAATTGAGGCGATGCTAGGAATAACACGAAGCATAATTAGACTTTTCATCTCTCGACGAAGAACCTTGGATTGGTGATACCGAAACCAACTGCCTCATCTGCAAATTCCGGTAAACGCTAAAAACATCTGAAACTCGGCAGCGAACTTTAGGCCGGAGATTATCATCGGGCTCATCAACAAATACAATGGTCGCTGGTGATCCGATCAGTGGCTACGGTTTTTCGAAGGTTGTGGATGAACATGACGGCAGTGTCGGTGCTAGAACAAGAGCTTTCCGCTGCCGAACGTGAGCTATTTAATTCGCTGATGCGTGTCTTGCCTGATTGCGCCAAAAATGGAACGCTGATCTTCTTCAATTCTCAAAACCTCCCGGCCGAGTATCAACCGTGTTGGCTGCCAGCGGAATCGGAAACGCTCTTTGAACTTGCGACGCGCTGTTCAAGGATTCGAGGCGAACTCAATTTGCCAACTGGTCAGACCATTTCGCAGCTTTTTCTGGACGCATGCGCTGAAAATAGCAATGTCAGAAATCCACACCGACGTGGCCCGCGAAGATTGGCGGCTTGGTTACTGTCAGAAATCCAATCGCGTTCTTCAACTTAGCAAATAGAGAGACGACTGTGAAGCATATGATTCTCTCAAAGTGTTGGGCGTGGAGCCTCATCGTTGTCATTTCGCTTTCTGCCCATGCGGAACAATTGCCGAACATCGTGCTACTGATGGGCGACGACCATGGATGGGAGGAGACTGGCTACAACGGGCATCCGCATGTGAAGACACCTGTCCTGGATGAGATCGCTCGAACAGGCCTACGCTTGGATCGATTTCACGCGGCGCATCCCAATTGTTCACCGACTCGAGCCAGTTTTCTCACAGGCAGACATCCCAATCGCATGGGTACGTTTGCTCCCGGCTATTCGTTTCGACCAGAGGAGATCACCATTGCTCACCTGCTCTCCAAGGCAGGCTATCGATGTGCACATTTCGGAAAGTGGCATGTGGGAGCCGTCAAAAAGGAGTCGCCGGTTTGTCCAGGGGCGATGGGATTTCATGAATGGCTCTCGCACGACAACTTCTTTGAACTCAATCCAACCCTTTCACGCAATGGAAATACTCCGCAGCAGCTTAAGGGAGAGAGTTCGGAGATTTTGATTTCCCAAGCTATCGAATTCATGGAGCGAAATCGTGCTGGAGCAACCGACGCGACAAGCCCGCCACCGTTTTTGACTGTAATCTGGTTCGGCTCACCGCATGAACCTTACAGCGGCCTTCCTGAAGATCTCGCCCTGTACGATGATCTTCCGAAGCTTTACGACGACAAGCAAGTGAAGCTGACTTCGAACGAAACAGGCAATCAAGTCACTCGTAGTCAAGGCGAAGTCCTGCGAGAGCGTTACGCCGAGATTACAGCGATGGATCGTTCGATCGGTCAGTTGCGAAAGTACCTTTCAGATAGCGGTCTGCGCGATAACACCCTGCTCTTCTACTGTGGTGATAACGGAACATCGGCTGATGGAGTACTTAAATCGCCGCATCGCGGGCACAAGGGAGCGGTGTACGAAGGCGGAACATTGGTACCAGGTTTAGTCGAATGGCCTAGCCGCATTCAACAGCCGATGTCGACAGTTCTTCCAGCTTGCACCAGTGACTTAATGCCAACCTTGGCAGCACTGGCTGGTCAAACGTTACCCAATCGTCCTCACGACGGAATCAACTTGATAGAAGCGATCGAGAGTGGCGCTCAAGAAAGACCCACGCCACTTTGCTTTTGGGAGTTTACTAGCAAGCGTTATTCATCCATCAAGCCGCCGCCCTACCTCGATCCATCACTCCAGGCGGGCACAACGCCGATGGCCAAATTGATGGCAGGCAAAGCGACTCGCGATTTCGTGAACTACCGACATCCCAATATTGCCGACAAGGACTACCTTGGCCCCAAAGCCATTATCGACGGGCGATTCAAGTTGGTCGTTCACGACGGCGGCAAGCAGCCCAAGGTTGAATTGTTTGACTTGGCTGTTGATCCGGCTGAGAAGAACGATTTGGCCAATCAGAATCCCAGCAAAGTCCAATCGCTTGCCAACAAACTGAAGCAGTGGCAGCAGAGCGTCTTGAACAGCTTGATCGGCGAAGATTACCGTTAGGTAATCAGCCCGCCGCGTCAGCGAGGGATCATTGTTCATACCCAACCCGCTGCGTTAGCGAGGGATCATTTTTCATACCCAACCCGCTGCGTTATTTTTGAAGTTGCGCTATTTGGTTTTAGGGGCGAAGCCCTATTCGTTTACCTAGCCCAGCCTGAAGGGCTGGGTACGCAATTCGCGAGAAAAACAGAGGGCCAACGGCCCGCCGGTTTGCGTGCAAACCGGCGGGCCGTTGGCCCTAAACCTACTTAAGCTTGATCACCCAGCCCGTTGGGCTGGGCTAGGTAAATCGCTGGGCCTTCGGCCCGAAAGCCCAGAAAAATCGCAACTCGGACGCACTAGAAGTTAGGGTCCACTACTTCGCCTCCATCAGGAGTCAGCAAGGCATGAAGTGTCTCGGCTGGAATCTTGTTGTTTAGCGTACGAACCGAGCCGTCGTACATACCGACGAGAATACCTTGCCCATCGGGAAGTCCGAGAATCATCTTTTCAGCCGCTTCGATGGAGATATCCTTGGCTTGAGTCCAAGGTACAAGTTCGGTACTTTCAATCATGGCGATGGTGTTGCTAGTTCCATCAGTAATGTTCGCAAAGCCTTGCACATTGGATTCAATCCAGCAATAAGCCGTCTTTCCGGCCTTAGAGTCCTTGCCGTAAAGTTCAGGCATCTGCTCTGCTAGCGGTTTGTTATGTTCGGAGTCCCAAGCCTCGTTTAGTCTGAATTTTTCGTAAAGAGATCCTTGTTCAACGAAGGCCAACACGCGAACTCGCCAGCTTAGATCCAACGAAGCTCGGCCGTTCATGTCATGAGCGAATGGAAGCGTCCTAAACGCTGATTCGTAATTGTGCATTGACAGCAAGAGTTGCCTTAGGTTGTTCGATCGCATCATCTCTTTGTTCATCTCTTCAGCCTGAGCGATTGTCTTTTGCAACAGCTCATCGAAACCGGCAGGCTTCTTGATGATCAAGAATGTGTCGTTGTCCTTGGTAGAAGTTTTGGCATTAGCAGAGATCGCCTTGAGCAGTTCTAGTCCTGGCGTATTCTTTGGGGCTTGAGTTGCGCCCATCTTGGCAATACCCAACAAGCCATCAATCGCATTGGCCACGAACTTAGCGTCGGACGCCTTGCTTGATTTTGCGGTCAGCTTTAGCATTTCGTCACTGTTGGGATCGATCGAAAGCGTCAGCAAGTTGATCTTCTTGGGCAGATCCAAGAATGGAAGCACCATTGGCGGGGCACCCTGTTGCTTGACCATGTCAACTGCTTCAATAAAGAATTCGCGATCTTGCTCCATGTCAATCACGATCTTGACTGGCGCCTTGCCCATCTCGGCCATCGCAGCCTTTAGTGTCGCAGTTAGCAGTGCTGATCGCTGAGCGAGTAGATAGTCCTTCGAGCCCATTTCGAACTTCTTCTCTTCCAACAACAGATGCATGTTCTCTACTGTTGGCTCGATGTAATAGTCCTTTCCGTTGAGCTTGATAGTTTCTGCATTTTCCAATTGTGCGTCGTTGATAACCTTTTGGCGATCTTCGTTATTGTCAAACTCGCCGACAACAAGCAGTTCGACTGGTAGGGCTCCCCCACCCTGTTCGAATTGAGCTAGCGCAGCGACCGACTCAGGGACACTCATTGCACCGAACAGACGTCGAGCGTCAAGTGGGTTCATTTTCGCATTAGGAGGAATCGGGATCGACTGAAAGAGCTTGCTTTCGCTCAGCGCCTTGCCGCTGATATCGAAAGCGATTGCTGGTGGTCGAGCAACCGTTTGTTGAGCATTCGCTTGAGAAACGCCCGCCGAAACGGCGAGAAGAAAGAGAGAAAGACAAATCAATCGACGCATTTTGTTCTCCGGAAATTTAGGAAGGTGTTAGCATGACTTTGCGGATTTATGCAGCGTGATCCACCGGAACGCCCGCTGAATGGGAGTTCTGACGGAAGTTACACGGTGCATTAATCTTGAAAAGAAGCACTAGAAGGGAGCAATTACTTCGCCTCCGTCAGGCGTTAGCAATGCGTGAAGCTTGTCTGCTGTGATCTTGTTACTCAGCTTTTGGACAGAGCCATCGTACATGCCGACATAAATTTCCTTTCCGTCAGGGAGTCCGAGTATCATCTTCTCGGCCGCTTCAATGGAGATGTCCTTCGCTTGAGTCCAAGGGACAAGTTCGGAGCTTTCGATCATCGCAATTGTGTTGCTTAATCCATCAGTGATGTTTGCAAAACCCTGCGCATTGGACTCGATCCAGCAAAAGCCTGTCATTCCGTTCTTGCCGTAGATTTCTGGCATCTGCTCTGCCAGTGGCTTGTTGTTTTCGGAGTCCCATGCTTCGTCTAGCTTAAATTGGTTGTAAAGGTTGGCTTGCTCGATAAATGGCAGTACTCGAACTCGCCAGCTTAGATCTTTGGAGAGTCGACCGTCTTCCTCATGAAGAAAAGGGGTTTTCCGATACGTATATTCGTAATTGTGCATTGCCAGCAAGAGCTGCTTTAGGTTATTCGATCTCATCATCTCTTTGTTCATCTCTTCAGCCTGAGCGATTGTCTTTTGCAGCAGCTCATCGAAACTGGCAGGCTTCTTGATGATCAAGAATGTGTCGTTGTCCTTGGTAGAAGTTTTGGTATTTGCTGAGATCGCTTTGAGCAGTTCTAGTCCTGGCGTATTCTTTGGGGCTTGAGTTGCGCCCATCTTGGCAATACCCAACAAGCCATCAATCGCATTGGCCACGAACTTAGCGTCGGACGCCTTGCTTGATTTTGCGGTCAGCTTTAGCATTTCGTCACTGTTGGGATCGATCGAAAGCGTCAGCAAGTTGATCTTCTTGGGCAGATCCAAGAATGGAAGCACCATTGGCGGGGCACCCTGTTGCTTGACCATGTCAACTGCTTCAATAAAGAATTCGCGATCTTGCTCCATGTCAATCACGATCTTGACTGGCGCCTTGCCCATCTCGGCCATCGCAGCCTTTAGTGTCGCAGTTAGCAGTGCTGATCGCTGAGCGAGTAGATAGTCCTTCGAGCCCATTTCGAACTTCTTCTCTTCCAACAACAGATGCATGTTCTCTACTGTTGGCTCGATGTAATAGTCCTTTCCGTTGAGCTTGATAGTTTCTGCATTTTCCAATTGTGCGTCGTTGATAACCTTTTGGCGATCTTCGTTATTGTCAAACTCGCCGACAACAAGCAGTTCGACTGGTAGGGCTCCCCCACCCTGTTCGAATTGAGCTAGCGCAGCGACCGACTCAGGGACACTCATTGCACCGAACAGACGTCGAGCGTCAAGTGGGTTCATTTTCGCATTAGGAGGAATCGGGATCGACTGAAAGAGCTTGCTTTCGCTCAGCGCCTTGCCGCTGATATCGAAAGCGATTGCTGGTGGTCGAGCAACCGTTTGTTGAGCATTCGCTTGAGAAACGCCCGCCGAAACGGCGAGAAGAAAGAGAGAAAGACAAATCAATCGACGCATTTTGTTCTCCGGAAATTTAGGAATTCATTTTTAAACCTGAGGAAACACTAGAAGTCATTAATGTCAACTTCTTCACCTCCATTAGGAGTTAGCAAGG
Organism: uncultured Pirellulaceae bacterium; assembly: GCA_964458685.1. Taxonomy (GTDB): domain Bacteria; phylum Planctomycetota; class Planctomycetia; order Pirellulales; family Pirellulaceae; genus Aureliella. The sequence continues at coordinate 596 of CAYWNG010000376.1, read as the reverse complement.
CATGCAGCTTATCCGCGGGGATTTTATTGTCTAGCTTATGAACCGACCCATCGTACATGCCAACATAGATTTCCTTTCCGTCGGGAAGTCCGAGGATCATCTTTTCAGCCGCTTCGATGGACAGGTCGTTCGCTTCAGTCCAGGGAACAAGTTCGGTGCTTTCTATCAACGCGATGGTATTGCTCAGTCCATCGGTGATCTGAGCAAAGCGTTGCACTTCAGAATCGATCCAGCAATAGCCAGTCTTTCCGTTCGTGCCGTAAGTTTGAGGCATCTTTTCTGCAAGTGGCTTGTTGTTCTCCGAGTCCCAAGCCTCGTCTAGCTTGAACTGCTGATAGAGGTCGACTTCCTCAAGGTAAGGAAGCACCCGTACTCGCCAGCTTAGCTCTAGTGACGCGCGGCCATTCATGTCATGGTTAAACGGCAGCCTTTTGTATGCTGACTCGTAGTTATGCATTGTCAGCAAGAGTTGTCTGAGGTTGTTTGCCCTCATCATCCCGTTGTTCATCTCACCAGCCTGAGCTATTGTCTTCTGCAAGAGCTCATCAAAGCCGGCGGGCTTCTTGATAATCAGAAACGTATCGTTGTCCTTAGTG
>CAYWNG010000375.1:0-6796 GCA_964458685.1 uncultured Pirellulaceae bacterium | reverse complement strand
TCTGCACTACTTCAGCGTCTCGGCTGCGATCGTGTGGAAGTTGACAACGCATTGTCCAACTTCAGGAAGCGACTCCAGCCAGTTGTGTTCGTACTCGACCGAAATTGGCCCAGCGAATTTTTGTCGCTTCATCTCGGCGATGATCGCTGGAACGTCAGCTACGCCAGTGCCCCAAGGAACGTCATGAGCTCCCTGACCTGACTTGTTCAAATCCTTGAAGTGGAAGCTCACAATACGACCTTCCAACTTCTTCAAACATTCGACTGGATTCAAACCGGATCGCAGCCAGTGTCCCGTGTCAGCACAAGCACCGATCCACTTGCTTCGGCCTTCGCAAACGCTGAGCACCTTGTCAGGATTCCAGTAGTAAGATGGGTTCGGGTGATTGTGCAATCCAACCTTAATCTTGTACTCAGCGGCCAGCTTTTCTAGCACATCAAACGCATCTTCGTGCACTTCGGTGTTGATGACTTCGATACCAAAAGTCTTGCACCATTCGAAAGTCTTGCGACTTGCCGCTTCGTCTTTGCTCAGGCCAACCACACCAAAGGCAGTTAGCTTCACACCGGCCGATTGCAGCTTGTCTTTAGCAGCCTTGATCTGATCGGCTGTCATGTCTGGGCCCATGCTGCCTTCCATGTCTTTGGAAATCTTTTGGCCAGGATAGGCTTCGGCGTACTTCAGTCCAACCGACGCAGCTTTGTCAATTGCTTCAAAGAAGGTGAAGCGATTGAAGGTGTAGGTTTGAGTGCCCAGTTTCCAGCCAGCCTTCTCAGCCGCAGAGGAATCAACTTTCGCGGGCTCTTGAGCGGAGGCAAATGGCGAACTGATCAAAGTGACCAGCAAGCCCAATGTGAGTAATAGACGCATGGGTGGGTTCCGTTCGATTAGGAGTATCAGGAGGGGATTTTCTCCGCCTGATTTTAATCTCACGGTGGTCCGGAGGGAATCGGCCTAGTTTGCTTAGCAAGAGTTAATATTGCTGTGACTGCGGCTGTTTCGAACTTCCGGAATGGCGTTAGCGACTGTCCCGCTTAGTCTGGTCGGTATCTCGCCAGCCGTGTCTTCCGTGTCCAATTCCCTTCCCAATTACTGGAATGTAGTGCTAGAGCCAACGCCGCATCCAGAGCTCCAGAACCAGAAGATTCCAAAGTCGATAGCAGTGATTCACCTTTCCGCTGGTGTGCTCATTGACAAGTTGGCGAAGCACTTCGACTTGGAAGTATTGATGACAACGCACATCGCTACCCAGCAGATGCTCTTCGACAAATCCGCGGAGTTCGTTTTGGAACCACTTGGCGATCGGAACTCCAAAGCCCATCTTCTTGCGAGTCCAAATCTGGCGCGGCAGTTCTTTATCAAAGGCCTTTCTGAGCAACAATTTGCTGCCCCAATAACTGAACTTCAAGCGGCTCGGTAACTTCGCAGCGAACTCAACCAAGCGATAGTCCAAGAATGGCTGTCGACATTCCAAGGAATGAGCCATGCTGGCGATGTCAACCTTGGTCATCAAGTCACATGGCAAATAGGTTACCAAGTCGGCCAACGATGCATGACTGACCAGATCACGATCCCCGACGGCACGCCACGCGGATTCGAAGAACTCAAACGGATCTTCATCGGGTAATTGCCCAATGAAGTCATCGCGATACAACTGCACTCGCAATCGCTCAGGGAAAATCTGTAGCCAGTTCATGTAGCGTCGAACCTGGGGTTGATTCAAAGCTTCGCCAAAGCGTTGCAGCCGGCGAATGAAGGATCGCTGTCGATTTGAGGCAGGCAATCGCTGAATAAACGAGCTGCCCAGAATTGGCTTCAGCGGCAAAATTTCGTTGACCCAGCGACTCATCCATAAAGCCCGATACCGGTCGTATCCCGCAAACAATTCATCACCGCCGTCACCGCTTAGGGCGACCGTCACCTCTTGGCGCGTCCACTTGCACAAGTGCCAAGTGGGTAATGCACTGCTATCGCCGAACGGTTCGTCGTAGTGCGTTACCATTTGCTCCAATGTGTCGATCGCGTTGGAAGCAACTTTGTATTCGTGATGTTCTGTGCCAACCCAGCCGGAGACTTGCCTCGCGTAATGCGTCTCATCGAAGTCAGCTTGATCGAAGCCGATGCTAAAAGTGTGAAGCGGCTGTGACATTAACTTTTGGGCTAAGGCAACTATCAGCGAGCTATCGACTCCACCCGAGAGAAAAGCGCCCAAAGGTACGTCGCTTCGTAATCGCAATTGGATGGAATCGGTCAACAACTCGCGAAGCCCACGGACTGCTTGATCCGTCGACATATCGTTCTCTGCGGCCCAATTCACATTCCAGTAGCTCTTCGGTTCCGCCGATTGTCCCTCGCGGAACACCACGAAATGTCCTGGGGGAACTTTTTGCGAGTTGGCGTAGATCGACTGAGGGTGCGGAACGTATTGATAGGTTAAGAACGAGTCGATAGCACCAGCCGAGACATCTTTGTTGAACGACGGCGACTGGGCCAGAGCTTTGAGCTCGCTGCCAAAGAGAAGCTGCTTGTCGAGCATCTGATAGAAGAGAGGCTTCTTTCCTAGTCGATCACGAGCGAGGACAAGCTGGCGTTTGTTGCGGTCCCAAATCGCGATCGCGAACATTCCGTTGAGGTGTTCAAAACACTTTGGCCCAAGGTCTTCATACAAATGGATGATCGTTTCGGTGTCGCTATCACTGCTGAACCGGTGGCCCGATCCTTCCAATCGCTTGCGCAATTCGCGATAGTTATAGATTTCGCCATTGAAGACCATCCACACCGATTGATCTTCGTTGCACATGGGTTGATGGCCGCCCGCCAGATCGATGATGCTCAGCCTTCGAAACCCGAGTCCAACGCCAGGAATCATACCGGCCGCATCGCGCTCGCACTTGCTCCAGAAGATACCGCGATCATCTGGCCCGCGGTGAATCAGCGAGTCGGTCATGCGCTCAAGGACATCTTGCGAGACCTCGCGGCTCGGCTCAAACCAAAGCGCTCCAGTTATTCCACACATCGATCAGCTTCTTTGCCTGGTGTTGGGCGGTTTCAATGCTACGCCTCTACAAAGGCGTTCAAAATCCAGGACCGTAGTGTAGGCGATATACCGATCGTCGGGGACTAGAGGTAGCATCTTTTCGTATACTATGTTTCGTTACCGTTCAGTCCCGAAGGAGAATTATCCATCGCATGGATCATTTTGGCGGTACCTCCAAGGTATGTTCTCTCATGGAGTCAAGAAAAGGTTGAGGTCTTGTTGCAGACGTCGTACTAGCAACAGAGGTTCAGTTGCGAGAGGGCCTCTCCCTTCGTTAAAAATCAAAAAGCGTGGTCGTTGCCGCTTCATCGAAGTCGCATTCGTTAGCAACACAACAAACATTCCAACCTCAACGTCCAGCCACGAAGTGGCGACATATCCATAGCCCCGGGTGAGCGCGGCGAGTCCCGCGAGCCAAGCGTAACCCGGGGTCATCTTTGTTAGCGTTTTGGCGGTGAGGGCTTATGCAACCATGTCACAAAACTCCATTCGAACCGCAACATCAGTTACAGCAATTAGAAGTTCGTCGGTATATTTGCCCTCGACATGACAAGCTGTTATCGTCGCGCAAAATGAGGACTTCCAGTCAAAGGGAACGCAATGTTATCCGATCAATCTAAACAGATCGCTCTGGAATCCAAGATAATCTACGATGAGCGGCTACGCGACAATCTTGAAAGTAGCTCGCACGGAAAGTTTGTCTGTATTGAACCAATGTCTGGAGATTATTTTGTCGGCGAAACGTTTGACGAGGCCGTAAACCAAGCAATTGATGCTCATCCAGACAAGCGGACGCACACATTGCGAGTTGGTCATTCCGCCGCTTTACACTTCATCGCGATTTGCGCGAACTCGAATGAAAGACCAAGTATCCGTGATCTTGAACCGTTGGAACGCCATCACCTCGAAGAGAAATCAGCGTCTGGACCGCACCACAATCCATAGTCGTGAGGGCGGATTTTCGTTGAGTCAATAGTCGATCTGGAATCGCCAGCGCCGCCCCTCGAGCAGAAGAGATTTCAGCTCGGTGTTCATCACGCACAGATCACGAAGAACGGACTTTGCGTCACTCACAAGAGTGCGATCGGCCCGTATGAGTTCTGTGAGTCGATTGCAAAAGTCTATGCCTTGAGAAGGATCAAACCATTTGTCGTCACCTGCCTTTCGGGCGATGGCAGTATCTTCATCAGTCATCTCTTCGACATCAATGCCCAGCGTGTTTGCCATGCAAGCTATAGCTTCATCAGCCGAGAGCGAAAAGAAATCGTCCAATGTCGGCAGACCGTTCGCCTTGGCTAACCGATTGATACCGCGACTGTCTCTTGCAAGCGACTTTCCGTCCAGCTTCGATTGTCTAGACGGCTCGCCTTCAACTACGATGTAATATGCTGCGCTCATTTGCCGGTCGCCGCGCTGTAGCTCGCGCACGTCTTTCTGATTGAATGCAAGTTCTGCCATTGGATGCTTCGCGTAACAGTGAACTGTCTACATGTGCCATTAAGAATCTGCCGGACGAATCGACTAATTCTACATTTGACACCGACTGTCGGCCCACCCTTTCGGGGTGGATGCGGCCGGTGCTCGGTTCTTTCCATGGCAAATTTGTCGCAAAAGTTTCCGCCCCTTGAAAAAAAAACGAATTGCGTAAGTGCTTTCCTGTCGAGGTGTTACGAGGACTCTAGCATGTGCTCCCGACGGTGCATTGCACTTAGTAGTAGAGGAAAGCACTCAAATCTAGAAATCAAAGGAGCCAAACCATGACTCAAACGAACGAATCTGAACCTCTAATTATCACTTACACAAATTTACTGCACAAGTATCGAGATGCGAATGCGACAGAAGTTAAGGAGTTTGTTGATAGACACCGACAAGACCTTACCTTTATGCGGCGTGTAAAGACGCTGAACGAACTATTTGCGATTAAGAAAGACTTAGTCCTGCCTTGATTTCCGTGCAGAATCACGTATTCGATCGACGGCTTCTTCGTAAATGGTATGGGCGTCGTCTTCGGAAATATCGAACGCAGTCGCGATCAAATAGAGGTCTTCTTCTTCGAAAAAAAAACGAGTGAATATAGACTTGTGGGGCTCCTCAAGTAAATCTACGAGCTTGAGGAGTTCCTCTTTTGCTTGAAGCGATGCAGATGGAGAATCTACAACCGCCTCTGAATCTCGTATTCCGGAAAGATCGTTGTCTTTACTTCGAATTCGAATCGCGAGCATTCCAGCGTTGTAGAGCATTTGGCGAACATACGCACGAAACCTACCACTGGTCGGAAATCTCTTCTTGCTGATGAAATTGCGATTTGCATTCAGTTTTGAGTTAAACCAATGAAATACTATCGCGGCTGCATCAGCAAGATCAAGACTTGGATGATTCTCGGAAAGTCGATGAAGCTCGTGAACTACAAGCTCGCCAAAGTCTTCGCTATGAACGTACGCACGCCCGTCCTTTGGCGGCCAAGGAGTATCTGTCATTCTTGATCCTCGTCTGAGGCAGCATCAAGTGCATTTTCCAATGCACTTCCAAGTTGTTTGGCGGTTTTCTTTGTCGAACGTGGCGGGGCTAGAACTGCAAGTATAGTGGCTGATCGCTCCTCAAGATCAGTTACTCTGTCTCGAAACGCCTCGCTAAGCTGGACCACTTGTGAAACTGATTCATATGTGTGCGACACGATCAGAACTGGTTTGTGAAAACACCCCCAGATAACTCCAACTCCTATTCCTAGCAAATACCAAGGTGTGGCATTCGAGAACGTTGCCATCACGGCGGTACCACCACCTCCGCCGACAAGAAAGGCACCCACGGCAAAGAATAATCGTTGTAAGCTTGCACTGCTTTCCCAATGTAGAATGGCAGGCTTCAATAGGTAGCCTACGAAGAGTAACCCCACGGCCACACCAAAAGCCAAACCAGCCGCTGGCCACAAAATTTCACTAAACACTACGTGCCTCACAAATAATATGCATATTCAAATCAGAACCGCAAGCGATAACCCAGCCCGATCGGTTGAGCAAGCAGGACGCAAACGGCCCACAAGGTTGTAGTGTACCGTAGTGGATGATGATGTTCAAATAGATTTATTTTGCAACTAGACAATGCCATGAATTTTAATGGGTTCGGAAGATATTCCGAAAGATTCATGACCAGAAGTTTTAAGTCGCATTCACTTGGCATCATGCCGAACAGGTCGAACCATCACCAATGCGACCACTAGCCCGAGTAAACCACCGAGGTATCCTGCGTTGTGAATGTATGCAACTCGAACGAAAGCCCAAGTATCCGTGATTTTGAACGTTCGGAACGCCCATGACCACGACGAGTAATCTGCGTCTGGCCCACGCCACAATCCATAGACATAAGCAGCGATTCCGAAACTCAAGCCGAATGCAATGATGCAGGTGATCCCTTTTCGAATCTGCCGATACGCTTGAACACGAGGCTGATTTGGAATCAATCGTCGACCAAGAAACCAAGCTGCTATGAATCCAACCCACCAAGTTGCAAGGAATCCAATTGTGGACGCGAAAACACGGTCACCTAAACCGAAGTTGGCGTAACTGAACTGATTGAACTTCAACTTGGTAAAGTACTCGGGCGATATCGAATAGGTGAGTTGGTCATGCACCATACCGTACATCCCCGCAATGATACCACCAACCAGAGCGATGCCAAGCATCACCCGAAGGTCCACCAACGCAATTCGCGGGACCATGTATTTCAGCAAAGTCGAACCTATGGACACGACGAGTTTACAAT
>CAYWNG010000374.1:0-6810 GCA_964458685.1 uncultured Pirellulaceae bacterium | reverse complement strand
CACCGCTTTTTTTGGCCTCACCCGCTAAACATTTGTGCGCTACTCCTAGACCCTTTTTGTCCGGTGTTTTACGATTGTTGCCGTTGCAGCAAAGCAATTCTAAGCAATCATTGAATGGGTCTACAGGATGTTTTCATTAAATCTCCTGATTGGGGGATAAGCCGCGTGGGAAAACGCAGATCTGATTCGGAACTCGGCGAGGACCTTGTCCAACTGCTGGGTTACATGAACTTCTCGTCTGGAAACATGGAGCCTCCGATTCTGGCTGCAATGAATCGGATCTACGCTGATGCTCTGCCCAGCCAAAACCCCTACCAAGGCATGCCCAGTTACTTGCAAGTCCATCAATGGCTTGAAGATTGGTTAGCCAAGCTCGGACAAACCAAGCCCGCCTTCAACGACTCGTCGCAAGCAGCCAGTGTGCTGAAGCTTTCTTGGAAACTGCTTCCCGCATACATGGACTTTCATCGCGACCTGTTGTTCCATCAGGAGGCCGAAGGACTGTTCAATGGCTTTTTCATGGGCAAAGCGATTGAAGCAGTTGTTGTGCAAGGCCCGCCGTGGGACGAGACCGACAGAATCGTCAACGGTGCCATCGATCGCTTGAACGATTTTGTGGGCTATCGTCCAGTCGCGGTGCTCGAGGGACGACGTTTGGAGCCCTATGCCCACGAATGGGTTCGCCCCATCCCGCTTTACATCGCTGGCGTTGGAGCAACCACAGGCCCCTATCAGGAGGTTGTCAATCAATGCCTTCAGATACTTCGCGACACACCCGAAGATATTTTGCGACAAGCCTGTTTCAATCAAGAGATGCTGTCCGAGCTCGCGCTTGATCCGCGATCCTATGACTTTGACCATCCAGTCAACCAACGGCCCAATTATCACTTCGGTCAATGGGATCCGCACTTCATCGATAACTCGGGAAACTATCGTCGCTTTGTCATCCAACAAGTAACGCTCGACGCTCTTTTGGCTCGCGTGCAAGATGACCATGTCGGCCCTCGTGACGAATTGATGCTGGAAGCGTCCGCGGTCTTGGCCGGAACAATCTTGATGGCTTCGGGAATATCAGGTTGGGGGCCAGGCACGTTCAGCTCGACAACCTCATTGGCTAGTTTGCTGGGACCGATCGCCGAGTATCGTGATCGCTTCTACGAAAATCTGCTTCAGCATCTCGATGGAGGCCATCGCAGTCGGTTGGAAGAGGAGCGAAAGATTCGTCGCCAAGCCATGGGTGGTGCGCGTCAGCATTTGAACACGTACCTCGCTAAGCATCGCGCGAGTCAATTGGAGCATGTTCAATTGGCTCGTCTTTTCGCGCGGATGGGCAACGCCGAAGCCGCTAAGGAGCAGTCCGATTTCGTACAGGTCCCATCGGCTCGCGTTGTCTCACTGATCGATTGCTTGATCACTTCAGCCGACTTGCACCTGCGCGTCGATCGATTAGAAGACTCCGTAAATCTATTGCCTCAGATCATGGATTGGGTTCACCGCGGCATTCATTGTGGAGCGATCGTCGATCCTTGGAATATTCTCGGTTTTGCGGGCAACTTCGCGCGCTTTGAAGGTCCAGACTCAGCCGTCCACGATCACCGCGTCGAAGATTTGGTGCGGCTGATGGAGTACGTCTTCGCGCTCCAATCTCGCATTTGGCGTGAGTGCGCGGCGGCAGGCCGACATGATCTGTACGAACAGATCGAATCGCAGATGACGACTACGGCGAATTGGTGGCGGCAGTTTGCGGCTCACGAAGTTTCCGACTTGGAAGCCACCGATCCACTCGACTCGCTTAAGTCTGCTGTGCTGGTTGCGAAGGCACTCGAGCTTTGGCATGCGGGCGGTGCGAGCGCTGGTGACGTACGCTTCTGGGCGCCACACGCGGATCTGTTCGATTCTCCTAAAGCTTATGCCCTTGTTGTCGAATCGCTGTTGGAACGCAATGACTTTGTGGCATCGATGGCATTGCTGGTGCACTGGTTAGGGCAAGCCTATCGAGTCGGGCTACAAAAGGGCGAAGATTCGTTCTCCAATCTCGCTCGACGTTGGATGCAGCGACTGGAAAACGTTTTGCTCGCCGGGAGTAACGATAAGTTGAGTTGGAGTGTGGCTCAGAAGTTCTTCGACTATCTGGAAGCCAATGCTGAACACTTCTGGAATCCGCCCACATTCAACTTAGCCACGAAGCCGCCAGCCGATTGGACCAAAGAACCTAACGACAACGAACAGCTCGATGACGAAGAGGAGAGCCTGTTCAGCGCCGCCTACGAGGATGTGGTCTACAACGACTCGACCGACGATGGCGTTGACAGCGACACGCCTGAAGAGGAAGGTTCATCCTCCGAGACAACTACCGAGCTGCTGGAAGAATCCAATCGACTCAACCAGCACCTGACCTTCCTCAGCGCGCTGGCTCAGATGTGGAAAGGTGCTGCCCTCAGTCGTGTACTGCGCGGCGAGATCACATCGGACGCTCCTGTACGCGCGAGTCGCTTGCAAGCGATGGAAGCGTGGGCCATGCAAGCTGCCGAGAATCGCCAAGGCTTGCTCAACTTGCTCAAGAGCGTTTCCGAGTTTCCCATATCGCGATCCGGTACAGCTCACGACGCAATGGCCAGATACGATCGCATGCGACTGATCAAAGAATCGCTGCTGGATCAGATCATCTCGACCACGATTGAAACGGCCGACGCGCGGCGACTGCTGGTTGCCAATCTTCACGGATGCAGTAACGATAGCCCCGCAGTCATCCAATTGATGACCACCATGACCGACGACGATCGCTTGGCCGTCGAGACGGTCGGTGCGTTGCTGTACGGCAATCGCGAGCGAGTCGAACAGACGTTTCCAAAGCTGCTGATCGCTCTGCGCACCAAGAACTTGCTTTACATTCCGCTTTCGCGTGGTGGCGAACCTTCAGCGATCTACAGCGTTCGCTTGCGCCGCCGTATGTTGTCTCACTTGCTGATGTGGCTGCCTAGACAAGGCTTCTTCTTCCAAACTTGCCATCTCATCGAAACCGCTCGCTTCATGGAGCACCACAATCCGATTGGCCCGGGAGCGGTGACTGAATTCGACGACATGTTCAAGCTGTGCTTCGTGTCGCTGGTCCGCGCAGTGGTACAGAACTTTGTGAACGGAACAGGATTGCCTTCCAAGACGAACAAGCCCGCTCGTAAACCTAGCAAGAAGGCGGCCAGTAAACAAAAGCCATTGCTCTCAGTCAATCTGGATATGCACGATGGCGAATCGCTTTGCGAATTGGAACCGGTCAGCGAAGAGATGATCGTTATCCTTGAGCAAGCAACTGAAGTGCTCCTTTCCAGTTGGTTGGCTCATAGCCGTACGCTACGACTGAGCATTTTGGAGTCGTTCGACAATTCACGCAAATGGACGCGATTGGTCGACTTCATTCAACAGTACGGCGGCCCGATCTTCAGTCAGAGTTTTCTCCGCTTAGGGAATGTTCGAGCCATCCTACACCAAGGCGTGGGGCATTGGTTGGATCAATTGATCGAAGAGGGCGAGACGGGCCAATTCGAGCAACTGTTCTCGGACATGGACGCCGGCATCATCGCTCGCGGTGAAGTTGAGAAGATGCTCAGCGTCGTGCTCGAAGCGATCATTGATCACTATAGCGAGTATCGCGACTACAACAGCACGACAACGCAGTCCGACCGCGGCGAAATGCTCTACATGTTGCTCGACTTCCTGCGACTGCGAGTTCGTTATGATCGCGTGAGTTGGAACCTCAAGCCCATCTACTGGACTCATGAAGTTCTCGTCCGCGCCGGCTGCCACACAGCCGCTCAGCAATGGCGTCGGGCGCTTGCGGATCGCATCGGCCGCGAAAGTGAGATCTACCTCGAACAGCTCGGCGAACTTCAAACACGCTACGCCATGCGGATGCCAACCGTTGCCGACCGACTTCGCGAACGCTTTACAAGACCAATGACAGTCGACCGCATGCGAGCTTTGGTTGGACCAGCCATTCGACAGTATCGAACCATGGGGGCCAGCTCGCCGCTATTCGAATTGCTCATCGATGAATGCAAGCTGATGATGGAACAACCCACCGGAGTCGGACTGGATGTACCTCAGTGGCTAACTGCTTTGGAATCGGAAGTCGATTCTGTCATGGAGAGCCAACGGGGTTATTCTTCGCAACCTCGTTACGATGGTGTCGTCGATTTCCGAACGATTACCATCGAAGAGATCTCCGAGCAGTTGCTGGCAGCCAGCAAATCGATGCAAGGCTTGAATCTACCCGCCGAGTAGTCTCAGTATGGACGTTCTAGTTGCCTTGCGACGGAAATTTACTGCCAGCTCTTCCAGTCTCGAGATATCCCCGCTTCTTGCAAATCCAGCCGCCTATCTTCTAAACACAACTAAGCGTGCTCTCCATGGAAATAGAACTGCATCTGCTTCGTGAAGAACGTGATCTGATTCTCAAGTATGGCTATCCCTTTGAGCAACTTGAAAAAGCGTTGGCTGAATGGCCGTCCAACAAGGCTTCAAAACATGTCGCGATAGAGCCATTTTACTTATCGCACCTTATTGGTGAACTGTCCCGAAGTATCAACCACGGTGAAGCTGGAACTTCTCGCAGAGCAATCAATGATCTGATCGATCGACTTGAATACATTGAACAAACCGGTGATGGCGAACTCGATACCTTTTGAGCGAGGAGAATTACATCAGGCCATCAATTGGTTGGCCATGGTAAACCGCGTGCGGTCGGCTCTGAGCGTCGACCCATGTTGTCGACGGCGCGATGCCTAAGGCATGATAGATGGTGGCTGCAAAGTTCTCGGGCTTGACGGGTTGATCGATGGGATTGCCGCCCTGTGCGTCGGATGCGCCGATGACATTGCCGCCTCGTACACCGCCGCCTGCAAAAAGAACGGACTGCACGGCTCCCCAATGATCTCGGCCCGGCAATTTGTAGTGCTCGCGCAAATGGCTGATTATCGGTGTTCTACCGAACTCACTCGCGACGACTATTAAGGTCTCTTCCAATTGCCCACTGGCTTGCAGGTCATCCAAAAGTGCCGATAGAGAGCGATCAAATGGCGGAAGTAGTCTGTCTTTCAGATGTGGAAAAGCGTTTCCGTGAGTGTCCCAGGTTTCATTGTTGCCTAGGTTGACTTGAATCAACTGAACGCCGCTATCGACCAATCGTCGAGCCATCAGCAATGACCAACCGAAGGCGTTGCGACCGTAGTTGTCCAGAGTCTTTTCATTGGCAACGGTGACATCTAAAGCTTGATGAATCTTGGCATCGGTTAACATCGACACCGCCCGTTCGCGAAGTTGGTCAAACTTCTGACTTTCGGCCGCCAAGTGAAGTGTCTCGCGTTGGCTGCGAAGTGATTCTAACAGTCTCAAGCGATCGGCTACGCTGGTCATGCCCAAACCGTGAGGCAATGAAAGCTGCGGAGCTTGGAACTTGCGTGGGTCAGGTTTGCCTCGCTGTTGATGGTCGAAGCTGTATTCGGGAAACGCGCCGTACGATGTGTTGTGGAACGATGCGGCTTCGATTGTCCAGGGATCGAACTGCGAACCCATCTCGCCGCCGTCTTGCCCTGGGATGATGCGACCGGTGCTGTGGATTAAGCGTTCGGGAATGATCGCTGCGGGCGGTAAGTTGTTTCTCTGCGGACCAACGCGACTAACCATGGCTGGTATCGATGGATAGTCTGTGCGGCTGGGCGAAGTGACTTGAAAGCCTCGAGGCAAGTCACTTCTTCCGGTAAGCATGATGTGATGACCCGCCGAGTGATCGTTGGAGCCATGCGTGAGCGATCGGCAGAGAGCCCAGCTTTGGCTACGCTGCGCGAGCATCGGCAGGTACTCGCAGATCTGCAGGCCTGGTGTCTGTGTGGAAATCGGCTTGAACTCGCCGCGCACATTTTCCGGTGCGTTGGGTTTCGGATCGAAGCTCTCGTGTTGCGATAGTCCGCCAGAGAGAAAGATAAAGATGCACGACTTGGCTCGACCAAAGCCAGTTCCGGCATGCGCAGTGGGAGCCGCGCTGGCTTGTCGCAATCCAGCGAGATGATTGCCTCCCAATCCCAAGATACTGATCGCGCCGACTTGTAGCGCGGTCCGCCGAGCACACGTTGTGTGTGACCAAAGATGACTTGCCGATCGAGCGTGGTTGTCGCCTCGTTGGCTCATCCTTCAGCTCCCGAGTCTTCAGCTCCCGAGTACAGGGGCTTGATGACGGTGCCGTTGATCAAGAAATGGTTTCGCTGCAGCGGATCGGTTACGGTAGTCTCTTCGGAGACACCTAACGCATGAAACACTGTCGAACATACATCGGCCGGTGACCAGCTTCGCGTGAGTGGATACGCAGCTTGTGCATCGGTTTGTCCAATCACTTGCCCGCCGCGAATTCCAGCTCCAGCAAACAGCCCCGAATAGGCATGAGCCCAATGATCGCGGCCTGGAATCTTTTCACCCGGAAGCGTCGATATCTTGGGCGTACGCCCGAACTCACCCATGACGATGACCATGGTTTCGTTGAGCTTTCCGGACGCTTCCAGATCGTCCATCAGAGATGCTAACCCTTGATCCAGTTGCGGCAGTAGCGTGTTCTTGAGTCGGCCCCAATTGTCGGTGTGCGTGTCCCATGTCTGAACAATGCCCATCGTGGCTTGGATGATCGGTACGCCCGCTTCGATTAATCGTCGCGACATGAGCAGCGATTGGCCAAACTTATTGCGACCGTAGCGATCGCGAGTGGCGTCGGTTTCGCTGTGAATGTCGAAAGCCTTAACGACCTTGCCTGACGTGAGAATGTTGTAA
>CAYWNG010000373.1:0-6831 GCA_964458685.1 uncultured Pirellulaceae bacterium | reverse complement strand
AGTGAACCACAGCGAGCCATCGGATCGAGCAGCAACATCATTGGGTGAGTTGAATCGCTTGCCTTCATACTTGTCAGCAAGGACTTTGACGCCACCATCACTATCGATCTGGATAATGTTGCGAGCCGCATGCTGACAACTAACCAGCCGACCTTCGAGATCCAAAATATTCCCATTAGCTTGCTCGCTCTTGCGGAACTCTTTTAGTCCTCCAACTTCATCCCACTGCATCAGGCGACTGTTGGGAATATCCGAAAAGACGAGCATCTTCTTGGCAGGAATCCATACTGGCCCTTCAGTGAAGGCCATACCGCTGGCCAGCTTTTTTACTGAGGCATCGGCTTCGATTAGAGACTTCTTTTCTTGGGAATAACTTAAAGGCATTCCTAGAAGAACAGTGACTGTCGCCATCAAGTGCATCAACTTCATGCGATCGCTCCAACAAAAAACTAGAAAAGGTTGTTCCATCGCTGGATGAGCCAAAGATATCGATCCTGGCATGATCTCAACTAGGTGGGGGCCAACATTCTAATCCACAAAATGTCCATGCGTAAGAATGAGATCGATGATCGAGGGCTACTTTGCTGCCTGCGAGACATGCTACACTGTGGGAATGCTGAGTCACGAATCTGAGGAACCAAGTTATGACACGCGGCTTTTTCCTTCTGCTTTTCGTCGTTACTATTCCGTTACTTGAAAAGTCAGCGGCAGTGGCCAGTTGCGCGGTCGGGGAACTTGACGGCACTGACAGTCCGGCTGTTGTAGAATCCACGACGGATGAACCAGTCTCTGGCGGGACTAATGCCCAATCAACTTCACTGGCGGAAACCTATCTCCATCAAGGCAAATTTGCCGAAGGTGAGACCGCTGTTTTGCTCGCCTTGGATTCCAAGCCCGACGACGACTCGGCGCGATTCGGTCTTGGCGTGATCCAGTTCTTTCGAGCAGTCGAGAACCTCGGACAATCGCTCTACGAATACGGTGCCATCACAGAGAAGACGAACGTTCCCTTTTTGCGACTGCCAGTACCTAAGAACGAAAATCCTTCCACGATCAACTATCGAGCGCTGGGACGAGTCCTTGATGCGTTTGCGACAGATCTTCAGAGAGCCGAAAGTACTCTCGCTGGTATCAAAGACGATAACGTCAAGCTGAGTTTGCGACTTGCCGAAATTCAATTCGACTTTACCGGGTTGGGCAAACAGCACACTAAGTTGATCGACTTGCTTAAGGCCATGAATCGCGGTCAGCAGTTCGATTTTCAGAAGCAGAATCCCGATTTCAAAATCAACTTTGATCGCGGAGACGTTGCTTGGCTAAGGGCATATTGCCATCTGCTTTCGGCGATGGTCAATGTCTATCGTGCGGTCAATGAAGAACCAGGATTCGAAAGCCGAGTCGATGGTATCTTTCCGAAGATCGAAAAATCGCGATTAGGTAAGGTCCCCAATTGGCAGGATGGACTTTCAATCACCGACGCACCGAGATTGCGTCGAGCGAGACTGCAACTGATTTCAGTCTGCGAACTGAACCGCGAAACTTGGCGTCATATTCGAGCCGAGACCGACGATGATTTCGAGTGGCTACCCAACTCTAAGCAAACTGATCAAGTTGGGCTTCCAATCAGCAACGACCAAGTCAATGCATGGCTGGGCGCACTAACGGAACTAGAGAGTTTGCTCAAAGGTGAATCGTTGATTCCAAGCAGTCTGCTAATCTTCATCGATGGGGATGACAGGCATGTTGGCAAAGGCTTGAATGTGAAGCGACTCTTGGATGATCCGCCGTTAGATCTGCTTAACTTGAAGAGACTTCAGGATAAAGGGATCGACGCTAAGTATCTTGAAGAAGAGAAAGGCCGGAAGGTGATCGATATCGCAAAAATGTTCCTTGCGTTTCAATTGTTTGATGGTCCATTCGCTTTCGGACGCGCAGCTAGGATGAATTAACGGCCTCTTTTGAAGCTGGAGATGATACAGATGTCAGTCAATGCTGTTTTTTCCGAGGCTCGATGTGCGCAGTACGAGTTCAACCTGACGATGCCTGCCAGCGTTGCTCGCTTGTGGCATGCGCTTGTCCATCAAATCAATGATTGGTGGTTGACGAGCTTTCATATGCTCGGTCCGCAATCCACTGTTCACCTCGAGCCGATTGCGGGCGGTAGACTCTTTGAATCTGCAGGCGACCATCAGTTGCTTTGGTACACCGTTATTTCGATTGCACCGAGCGAGTCGATCGAGATGGCAGGATACTGTAGTGCAAAGTACGGTGGACCAATGACAACGATGATTGCTATGGAGCTCACCGCGCTGACTCCAACGACTACGCAGCTTCGCTTTTCGGACTCACTGTACGGAAAAGTCACTGACGGTCAGGTCAACTCGCTGTGCAATGGCTGGAAAGAGCTTTTAACTGAGGGACTGTTGAAGTTCATCCGCGACAATCCGGAATTGCCCGACGTCGAGCAGAATAAATGACTTCTCGCTTCGAAGATCATTTCGTCCGCTAGCTAAGATAACTTGCTTGCAGAAAACTTGTTCGCAGATAGCTAGTTCGCTGCTGGCTTGAATTGCTGTACGGTTTCAGAAAGCAAGAAGACTTCGACCCGTGAGTTCTTGTCTCCGGACGCATCTGGTGATTCGATCACCAACGGCTCGTGAGGGCCAGCCACGTTGATCCTCATGCGTTCGTCCTGAATGCCCAGTTCGGCTAGGTAGTCTAGGACCGCGCAGCCTCGCTTGTAAGCTAGATCGCGCATTTCCGATTTGCCACCTGTTGCCGCCATCTGCGGCGAAACGTGGCCGCGAATGTCGATCTTGTTGGACAGACCAAGCATTTGCGGGACGACCAGTTTCAGCTTCTTCTTGCCATCTTCGCTGATCTCCGTACTATTCACATCGAACGTTACTACGGTTCCAACGGTTGTTCGTTCTGGAGAACGTACCGTAATCAGCTTAGGTTGTTTGGCGTTGGGAGCTTCAGGATTCTCGTGAGGAACTTCCCGCGGATTGCTACCGTCGAACTTCTTTTCAGTAGGAGTCTTACCAGCTTTCTGTTCCTGCATGGATGGATTGCGAGAGCGGTTCTGGTTGATTCGCGATTTAGCCCATGGGTCCTGAAAGTACTCGGCGACCGCCGTGCGCTTCTCTTGGTCTTGACCGACCAGCCACATCACCATGAAGAACGCCATCATCGCAGTTACGAAGTCAGCATACGCAACTTTCCACGCACCTCCGCCGCCGCCTGCCATGATTGAACTCCTGCTTTTGCCTTCCTAGGAACCTCTGAACAACTCAACGGGCATCCAACGACTAATCGTTGTAGCCGTCTACCTCTTTCAGCATCTCTTCTAAGCGTTCCGCTGATGGTCGCACATCTGGCGGCGTGCCTCGTCGAGCAGCTTCGATGGCTACCTTAGGTGGCATGTCGTTCATGAACGAAGTCACGGCCAAAGCAATCGTCTTGAAGTAGTTCGATTCGTTCACTCCGTTAAGTTCCAGCTTGGTAACCAGCGGTGCGATAAATCCGTATGACGCAAGAATTCCCAAGAACGTTCCTACCAGAGCGGCACCCACGCTGTGACCAATTTCTTCTACCGGACCACCAATGTGACTCATCGTGACCACAATACCCAAAACCGCCGCAACGATCCCGAAGCCTGGCAAACCGTCAGCGGTCTTTTGTAGAACGCTAGTCGGTACGTGGTGCGCGATTTCTGCCGAGGTGATTTCGACGTTCAGTAGCATCTCCATCTGTTGAGCGTTCACGCTGCCGTCAATAATCGGGCCGATGGCACCCTTGACGAACTCAGTCGAGTGGTGGTTGTGCGAAATGGTTGGGTAACGATTGAAAATCGAACTCTCATGCGGATTGGAAATGTGTGGTTCGATCGCTAGGAGGCCGTCGCGACGAGCCTTCCGAAAGAGTTGATACAGCAGCTTAAAGAGCTCTTCATAGGCAGTCGTTGAGAACGGATTGCCTTTAAAGGTTCCGATGATCCCGTGCATGAGATCTTTAAGCACGTGCATGGGCGACATCACAATCATCGCACCAAGAGCCGCGCCACCGATCGTCACGATTTCAGAGGGGTGAATCAACGAGCCCACGTGGCCGCCAGCCATGGTAAATCCGCCTAGTACGGACCCCATAACCACGAGAAAGCCAACGATAGTCAACATGAGCTAAGACCCTATTTCAAGCATCAACGCACTTTCGACGCAAAAGTGCCCGCGGAAGTTTATCACCGCATTGAACTCGAATTGGTAAAGCTTGAGATCTTTAGAGACTATTCGGCCCAAGACCGATGCGATCCTTTCGACCTTGCCGTTAAATCGGATGAGTCTCGTGAGGTTGACCTTGCCGTTTTTAACGAATGTGCCGTAGCGAAGATAGGTTACCGAACCACGATACAACTTTAGCTCAGCCTAAACGCGTGGGAGCGCCCGACAGAATACCCCATTGCAGTAAGATATCGAGGCAAAAGAATGCGGGCAGGAGAATGAATGCGGGGGAATGATACTACTTGGTTTTATCCGTGTATTCCGTGATTTCCGTGTCCAATCCCTTGGTTTGGGAAATGGACACTTAAGGCTCGGATTAAACCGAATAGTTGGGCTAGTCTAGAACAATCGGTTGGCACCATTGAGTGCTGCTACTCGATAAGCTTCTGCCATCGTTGGATAGTTGAAAGTCGTGTTGATGAAGTAGTCCAGGGTGTTGTTGGGCGGCGGCTGTTTGTAGATCGCTTGGCCGATGTGGATAATCTCGGCTGCATTTTCACCAAAGCAATGCACGCCTAAAATCTCGCGAGTTTCGCGGTGGAACAGCAGCTTTAGAATTCCCACCGTTCGACCAGTAATCTGGGCTCGCGCGAGACTCTTGAACTGAGAGTGCCCTACTTCGTACGGGATTTTAGCCTCGGTAAGCTCGCGTTCAGTCTTTCCAACGCAACTGATCTCAGGGCTAGTGTAGATGCCTGCGGGAATATCAGCGAGTTTCATACAGCTATCTTGATGTCCCGTGATGTGGATCGCCGCGGCACGACCTTGCATGTACGCAGCGCTGGCTAACGATGGATAACCAATCACATCGCCCACAGCGTAGACGTTTGGAGCCGAAGTCTGAAAGTTCTCGTTCACGCTGATCAGGCCGCGTTCGTTGGGTGTGACTCCAATGTTCTCTAGCCCCAGATCCTCGACATTACCCATGCGCCCGTTGGCCCACAAAAAGATGTCCGTCTTGATCTGCTTGCCGCTTTCCAAATGACTCACTACCCCGTCTTCGACCCCTTCGACATGTCGTATGGTTTCGCCATGCCGAATCAACACGCCTTGGTCTCGAAGATGATAGCTGAGCGCATCAATGATCTCGTCATCCAGGAACTCAAGTAGTTTGTTGCGAGTATTGATCAAGTTCACCTTGATCGAAAGATTGCGCAGCATCGAAGCGTATTCACAGCCGATGACACCCGCTCCATAGATCGTGATCGATTGTGGTCGATCGACCAAATCCAGAATCGTATCGCTATCGAAAATGCGTGGATGCTTGAAGTCCACATTGGGCGGACGGTAGGGTCGCGAGCCAGTGGCGATTACGAATTTCTCGGCCTCATACTCAGTGCCATCTGGAGTTTCGACAAGGTGAGCATTAACAAATCTGGCTCGGCCATGGATCACAGGAACATTGTTGCGAGCGTAAAAAGTCTGCCGCATGTCCTCTTGTCGTGCGATGATCGAACGACTGCTCGCTCGCAGTTCGGCCATGCTTGGATTCACGTGAATACCAGCCGAGTGCAGCAGCGGGTTTCGCATCGCTTCCATCGTCGAGAAGATCGCAAACCGCAGCGCCTTGCTGGGAATGGTGCCCCAGTGAGTGCAACCGCCGCCGATTCGAATGTAGCGTTCGAAGATCGCTACGCGCTTATCGCTCTTGGCCGCCTGCATCGCAGCACCTTCGCCGCCGGGACCGGTTCCAATGACGATGACATCATACTTCTCTGGCATATTATTCAAAGTTGTTAGAGTAACGCTAACTCAATGCGACTCGCTGCGTTGAACTGGGCAGTCAACCAAATTAGCTTTGATTCAATTGAACTTCGATTCAGTATTATTTCGAATGAGAAAGCATAACGAACTTCATGTGAATTCGGTAGCTAACAGACAGTGGTTGTGTGGTCGCTCAGGGCTTCTGCGGGCTTCTGAATTACGATCGGTTCTACGCATCAAAAGCGAGTGTCTGAACCAAAGATTCGATTAAGCAGCGCGAGCGCGACTGTCTATATTCATGATGCCCACATTAGCGTCTTTTAGTGCGACAATAGATACCCCTAGCTGTTTGGCTAGGGCTAGTGTTTCCTCTCGCTGTACAAGGATCGTCATTCCAGCCTCGACCGCGATGACTTTTCCACCCGCTTCACCCATGCGCTGAACTGTCAGAGGTCCAATTGTAGGAACGTCAAAACGCATATCTTGCTGAGGCTTAGCAACCTTGACCAAAGTGAATCCGCCACGAGGACACAGCTTGCCAGTACGACTGATTAATGCGTCGGTGCCTTCGATCGCCTCAACGGCAAGGACAAGCTGGTCTTTAACGATGATGCTTTGCCCAATGTCCATGCCGCCCATCTGGCGAGCGATTTGCCAACCGAAGCGGATATCGTTGAGCTGTGCTTGGCTGAGTCGCTTGCCGATGATTTGACCCTCTTCGATCAACAACTGAGGAGCAATCTCGGTGATTGAGATCATTGAAATACCTGCACCTTCAAAAGCGGATACAACGCTGCTCAAAATCGTATCATCGCCCGCGCTTCGCTTGCGAGTGACAAAGATCGAG
>CAYWNG010000372.1:0-6833 GCA_964458685.1 uncultured Pirellulaceae bacterium | reverse complement strand
GAGGGTTGAGCGGGTTGGTTGGTAACCTGCTCCATCAACCAAACATTGGTGTCAGACAACATGTTGGTAAGCAATTCGTCACCGCAAGGATACTGGCGGATGTCGACGGATAGCGATGCCGAGTGCAGCAGGGGCAGCGTGTTACAAACTTCGCTGATGCTGCATGCTTGCGAGTGCTGACCATACATCCAAAGAACTGGTAGATTGCGGGCGCGATGCAAATGAGTCAGCGAACGCTCTTCATTGGGAAACGTACCGCAGATCGCTACAACACCGGCAAATTGCTCAGGGTATCGCAAGGCAATTCGCCAGGCCATGCTGGCTCCAGAACCAAACCCTGCTAGGAAGACTCGCTTGGGATTGATCGAGAATTGCTCTGAGGCTGATTCGATCGATGCAAAAACAACTTCTTCTGCGATGGCGGCTGCGTTAGCCGATTTACCCCAACCGAAGCGGCCTAATCCACGGTCACTAGGAATCGGTCCGCGAGGAGCACATCCAACGTAGTTCTGCATGCTCAGCGCATACATGACGTTCTCAAGCTCGACTTCACTGCTGTGACAACTGTGCAACCAAACTACTAGAGGATAGTCGTATCGAGGCTCATAGCGCTCGGGGCCAAACAGGCAGACTTGATGTTCGATTAAGGCATTAACGCGGTGAACTCCGCATGCCGAATCCATGTGTGTAGAGCCAAGAGCCAACTCTGAATGATCGCCTTGAGAGGAAACAATTCGGTTCCGCATTGCTCGCCATGGGGTTTGAGGAGAAGTGATCACACAGCTTGGCAGCAGGCTGTACTAATGAGTCTCTGCTCCTGCCGCCGAGTTGATCAGTGGATGGAGCAGTCAGAACTGAAGTAGAAGGTTTTTACGCGTCCCCGCAAGACAAGTCAACCTCATCCACGGGCCACTCCGGATAGATTACTGACAACTAGCAGTAACATCCGGAATTGATAGCAAACCCAATTTGTGGGCAATACGATTAGACTAGCTTGCTCATCGATGCAACAAGGTCTTTAACGGCCTGAACGCTATGTTGGAATGCGGCCTTTTCAGTTTCCGTTAGCGTAAGTTCAACAATGCGTTCCACGCCATTGGAACCGATGATCACTGGAACACCCACATAGTATCCACCTACGGAATATTCTTTATCGCAATAGGCAGCACAAGGAATCAATCGCTTCTTGTCGCGAACAATGGCTTCTACCATTTGTGCCGTGGCAGCGGCCGGTGCGTAGTAGGCACTTCCTGTCTTGAGCAGGCCAACGATTTCAGCGCCGCCGTTTCTAGTGCGTGTGACAATCTCTTCCAAGCGAGCCGGAGAAATCAGTTGCGTTACTGGAATGCCGCCCACACATGTGCAGCTTGGCATTGGCACCATAGTATCGCCGTGTCCGCCCATCAACAGAGCCGAGATGTCTTCGACGCTCACGCCCAATTCCATCGCCAAGAAAGTTCGATAACGAGCTGTATCCAATACGCCCGCTTGACCAATCACACGATTGGCAGGAAAGCCGCTGACTTGGAACGCTCGTTGCACCATCGCATCCAATGGATTGCTAACCACAATGATGATCGCGTTGGGCGAGCTGTTCTTGACCTGTTCAGCTACTGAACCAACGATCTTGGCGTTGGTAGCTAGTAAGTCATCGCGGCTCATCCCTGGCTTTCGTGCGATCCCAGCGGTGATAACGACAACGTCGCTATTGGCAGCGTCGGCATAGTTGTTGGTGCCAGTAATATTGGAGTCGAATCCCATGATCGGACTGGCTTGCATCAAGTCCAGAGCTTTGCCTTTGGGCATATCTTCGGTCTGCGGCACGTCAAGCAGGACAATATCACCCAGTTCTTTGGACGCACACCAGTGTGCACAAGTGGCTCCGACGTTTCCAGCTCCGATGATTGAAATCTTGGCGCGACGCATGGTCTAATTCCTGATAATTAGTCTTGGGTTCTTGGACAACTCTTCGCCGAATCACGCTCAATCCGTTCAATTCCATCGAATGTGAACGAAATTGCCTGGCGAATGTAACCAGGCCTTTTCTTGGCATGTTAGCCTTAGCACGTTCGGCTTGGCACGTTTTTTTGGGGGTCGACGCGGGTCGGCGGGCCAAGGGCTGGGCAACTGACGCTAATGAGGCAATTGCCAGCACGTGAAGCGAGCGGGATGAATGGCGAGGGTTTGTTCAAACGGGAACAATTCCAAAGTACGAGTATGTCGGTTAACAACGAGTCGTCAAGGCCGGGGAATCGCCCACAGATTTGCGGCTTTTTGGTAACTACTTTCGAGCGCGGGCTCGATTTCGAAAAGTAATTTGAACGAAACTACTGGCAATGATGACTACAGCTAGACCAACCAAGTAAAACATCCAAGAGCCTTGCCGATTCATCTTGGGCTGGATCAACAACTCCGACATATCCGATGCGACAACCAGCGGAGCGATCAAGCGACCATTTCCCGAACTCGACTTCAATCGCTCGCTTTCGTACGACCAGAGCTTCAGGAACCGGCCACGAACGGTTGCTCGCTTTCCAACAGGCCAAGTATGCTGGCCCGCCTTAATCTGCTCATGCCCGACGAAGAGACTGTCCACGGAAGTCAAAACCGTCACGGGGAACTCGCCCTTAAAGTCAACCGTCTGCCCGTCGGCGTTTCCTGAATCGAATTTGATCGTCTGGCCATCGGGAATCGATACGAACCCATCATACTGATAGTACTGAATCGACCGTTGGTCCTGTGCAATCTCGACCAAGCTGCCAGTAACTAACCGCACCGACCACTCGACCTCCAATCCTATGTGTGTCTTCGGCTGGCTGATGACTTCTAACGGCTGAGACACACGACCAGCGCGCGATGTCGGCTGTTGCGAAGTGATCTCCAACAACTTGACGAGCGGACCGAGTTCGTCCTTGGAGAGAGGCTTCTTGTTGTACTTATCTAACAAGTCAAACCAAGACATATCCCAGCCAGCTTTCGCAAGATCGATCCATGGAGCTGGAATCTTGGGTTGCAATTGATCCATGTTGGCAAGACTGTTTTCATCCAACTTCCAACCCACGCGATTAGCCAGCGCGCAAAGCACAGTTGGTGGCGCACTGGAATCGCTCAATGCTTGCCGAAGTTCGAAAGCTTGAATTTGAACGGGTTGCTTAAGCTGCGCTGATCGATTCCAAGCTGATGGAATCTCGGCGGAAAAGACGCTTAGAAGCTGTGTCGGCTGTTCGTTTGAAGGCGAACCCTTTGGATCGCTACTTGCGTTCGAATCAGTCAGCTCGATTTGCAAACGATAGACCGCCTTGGTTGGCTGAAGCGAGAACCACTCTTGCTGACTTTCGTTAAGCGATACTTGTTGCACAGAATGAGCGATGCCATTCAATTGCACCGGTTGTAGTTGATACGCAAGCGGTAAAGCGAGCGGCGAAGTGGGCTGCCAAGCTGCTTGCCAGCCTACTTGATTGAGTGCGAAGATCGCGCGGAGGACAAAATCCGGCATCGCAGTCGAACTGCCATCGATCAATGTGCGAATTCCATCAACTTGCGATTGATTAAAGACTGGCTGCAATCGCTGCTCAACAAATGCTAATCTTGATTCGCCCTCCGTAGGCTTCTTGGCCCAAGGCGGTTCCTGAGCGAATGCGGAATTGCAAAGTGAGCATCCCCAAATGAATGTCGCAAACAGCGCGAGCCCAAGCGCGGAGGTTGATTTGCGTCGACGAAGCTGCTTCCAGATTGGAACCGTGAAGATTAAGCTAAGGAGCACTGCAACCACCACAGCGACCGCCGCGGTACGGTAGGTTTCGCCAGCCGACTTTGGTAAAGGCTTGGGGTTCACCTCTGCAAACTGGATGATTGAGCCTGAGAAAAGTGTTGGTGCAATTTGGACTCCAGAGGCCGAACCATAGGCCAGTTTTTTCCCAACAACTCCCACCAGCTCAATTTCCGGGAACTGTTGTTCGTTCACTGCTCGTTGGATCTGCTCGACGATTGCTTGAGTAGCGTAGACAGCGACAGGTTGAGTGGAGCCATCGTTGGGTTGAAGCCACATGACGTTGTACTGCGATTCTTTAAGCAAGGGCTGTTGACGCTGAACTTGTTCGACTAGACGCACCCTGCCACGATATCGCACCCACGATCCACGTAACCGCGCGGCTTCGGTTTCAAGCTGTTTGGTGGTTACTAGCGAAACACCAGCAGAATGCGGCTGGAAGTTCTTGCCCCTTTGTAGCAAGCGACCAAACCCGACAGTCTCGCTTGCGACCCACGGCGAAGCATCGCGTAAACCTTCCAGCAAGCGACGATCGAGGTAGCTTGATAGATACTGCTTGAACTGGTGGTCCAAGGCGTCTTTGTTGAGCGGCTCGCCTAAGTGAAATCGATTCACTTCATTCTGTAGGATCTCCCACTGACGTTGAAACTCAGTCAGGCGTGAGTTCCAACTTTGATCGGCTTGTTGGGAAAGATCTAGCTTCGACCGGAGCTGCTCGATCAAGCCGTTGGCATCGATTTGAATTTGCTCGGCGGGCTGCTTGGCGACTTGTCGAGCGGGGCTTTCTTCGGCAAAGATCCAAAGCGCCAGCAGGTCGATCTGCGAGCTATCGGCCTTGTCCAACAGTCGTGCGAAGAGGTCGACGCAAGTTTTCTCCCACTGTGCCGAGCCCGACTTCGAAACATCACCAGAAAGAGGAGCATTCGAAACGGAGCCCTTCGACTGTAGTTCATTCGGCTGTAGCTCATTCGACTGTAGTTCGTTCGTCTGCGGCTCGTTCAATTTGCCAGCCGCCTGGCCTGTAGTGCTGGAACCCGAAGACTGCGTTACTCCACCGTTGGGCGAATGCGAACTGTCCAAGGGGTGACTTGAGCCAACGATCTTTTTTTCAATGGGCATTCCCAGAGCTTGGAAGGCTCGGCTCACGGTGACCGGATCCGAGACTTTTTGCATCAGGATCACCACCAAAGCCAGCAAGAAAACCAAGGATACAACACGCCGAGTGCTGCTGGAATTGTTGGGAGCACAGCGCCGCAACTCTTTCTGATTTTCTCCAGAATACCAACGACTACTTCGAATTCGGACCATGGCCAAAGTACCCCATTGGGAATCGTAAGCGGCTAAAAAACTTGAGATCGCAACCAGTTTCAGCTATTCTAGAAGCTCTTATCTTATTCGTTTGTTGTATCAGTATTGTCATCGCGGGGTATCCCGTATCTTCTCTGAGTTGAATTGGTAGACTAAATAGCTCTTATCCACCCGAGTTTTTAGCGATGATCCACAGACAACCCACTGTGAAAAGTACCACATCGCCGCGGTGAACCAACTTCGACATCGCAAACTGACAGCAGGCTGACCCACGTCTCCATGAAACCAGCAACTCCCTACTTTCTGAAATGTAGTCGTTCATTGTTTGGTTCTGCGCTACCAGTGTTGGCAATCCTATTGTCCCATTGTTTCGCGGAAAACGCCAACGCGGGAGAACCGTATCGAAAATTTCTTCAGAAGTTACGCGAGGAACGGTTTTTCGATTTGGCTTTGGTCTACTTGGAGGATTCTCAAAAGCGACCTAGCGTGGACCAAGAGTTCAAGTCGGCCGTCGAGCTTGAGCGGGCCTTGCTGTATTTCGATTCAGCACTCTTGCTATCCCCCAAAGCTCCGCAACGAGCCGAGAAGCTGAATGAAACAGAAAAGAACCTCCGCAAGTTCATCGATCAGCAAACCAAGCATCCGCGACGCAGTGAGGCTCGCCTGAAGCTGGGGGCGCTTTTGCAACTGCGTGCCGAAGAGGCCATCAAGCTGGCTGGACCAAAGAAGGATGCTGGAGTCGCAGAAGCTGTAAAGTTCTACGACGCAGCTCACAAGCTGTACGAGGAAGCGATTACCGAGCTTGCTCAGATCGAAAGCGAACTGAAGGGCGCTCGCGTGGACCCTCAAGACAAGGAAAAGGTTGCCTACCGCAACCAAGTCCGAATTGAGATTCGCGAAGCACAGCTTTATGCAGCCAAGGCGATTGAAGACCGCGGGCGCAGTCGAGCCAGTGAAGATCCGCAGCGCAAAGCTGATTTAGAGAAAGCTATCGAACTATATTCGAGCCTGATTCTCAAAGAGAGTGGATTAGCGGGTATTCGTACCTTCGCCACTCTCTATCGAAGCGGTGCACAAGTCGCGCTCGGCAAGACCGATGATGCCATCGATGGCTATCAGCGAATTGTCGATCTCGAAAATGCAGACCTTCTTCGCCCAGTTCAGTTCACGGCGCTCAACGAACTAGTTCAGATACTGGCATCTCAAGAAAAGTATCAACCCGCAGTTGATCTCGCCGATTCTTGGCTTTCAAAACTTAGACCAGACGAGCGAGATTCGTTGGAGGTCTTGCGACTAAAGATCACCCATTCCCAAATCCGCGTCGCGTGGATGAAAAAGCTTAAGGAGAGCGGCGAGGACAAGCTTGCATCGCGTTTAGACAAAGCGGTTCGAAACGACTTGCGATTGATTCTGAAAGCGGGAGGGGATTTCGCCGACGAGGCTAAGGAGATCCTCAGCTCCCTGGGCGCTTCAGGAAGCGATGAAAAGGCCTCTCTCGAAGTCCCCAAGGTCAAGAACTTAACGGAGGCACTCGATGAATCTCAAAAGCGTATTGAAGATGCCGATGCCGATGCCTTAAACATCGCAGTGCTGGATGAGCAGATCAATGCAGCGAGTGGTCAAGAAAAGCAAGACTTGACGGCTCAGCGCGACGCGCAGCAATCCCAGATTGATCAAGTCCGACAGGTTTCGATCGAGATCCTGAAGCTTGGATTGCTGAAATACGACAACAAAAAAGACGATCGAACGCAGTTGT
>CAYWNG010000371.1:0-6846 GCA_964458685.1 uncultured Pirellulaceae bacterium | reverse complement strand
TCTCCGAATCGCGACTTCGCGAGAGAATTTCTCGGGCTCTTCAGCCCCACGAACTCTACTTTAGTTTCAAACGCATCAGTACAAACGTAACCGTCGATGAAACAATCATACCAATCGTCGAAAGAGCTGTCAGTTGAAACCAATTTGGATCGTGAAAATTCTCGGTCGCGAGCCATCCAAGGACGCAAATTGACGGTCCGAAGAGTAGTGGCAGAAGTAACGTGCGCTTGCCGTTTCGAGCTATCTGACCCGCCAGCGCACATGTGATCGTGGCAAAGACAAGGACAAAAGGAATGGTCTCGTTGAGTCCTTTGAAGGCGTCTGGCATGGGCTTGCCAGGAGCGTGTTCGTTCAAGTACTTTTCGATGTCTGGCCGAGCTGTCAACAGTAACACTGTGGCAACGCCCAAAACGATACTCGGTAGATAGGTAAGTGCTACTCTCAAAGAACGTTCTACCTTGACTGAGGTTTCTGAACTCGAATTTCGCTTACTGAGCAAATTCCCAAGACTATTCTACCCGATCTACAACGACGCTACGAAATAGTGATGTTGTCAATTTTGGCTTGCTGAGACTGGCCTCATTGAGCTTCGCTTGCCTACAGCGACAAACAAAGCAGTATAGATCGCCCATGTAGAGAAAAAGATAACGATGGAGTTGTTTGATGAACTCAGTCCCGCCGCAATTGAAAAACCAAGAATCAGACCACAACACAAAAAAACGGTAGGTCTAAAGCTTGATTTTCCAAGAACAAAAGAAGTCAACAAGCCAATCAATCCAACTACGAAGCTGGTTCCTGTTATTCCATCACTTCGGTTATCGGATGAGCTCGAAGCGATGGCAAAAAGCAACACGAGTGAAACCAAAATCAGAGTGAGATTCTTTGCCATCGACGACCTCTTACTGAAGCGACGCCAAACCATTTCCGAGCTTCCTCTATTGTATTGCCTTGCGCCGCAAAAGACACAAGGCGTTGCTACTCGGTAAAATTCGGGCAGTTGCAGTGCTTAGCAATGTTGCAGTACCCGGCAATTAAGAACTCGCAAAAAAAGCAGCCACCACCGGCTAACGCGCATTTCCTCACAACGACAGAGTTTCAATGCCCAGTGAATCGGTTTGTCAGAGCACTATCGCTCACATTGTACGAAAATTGCAAGAAGAAAGCAGATCACTAACACATATAGTTTGTTAGCCGCCCGATGCCGGCGATTTCGGCTTCAACCTTTTGACCAGCTTTGAGGTACTTTCCAGTGGCGTTGCCAACACCGCTGGGTGTGCCCGTCGAAATGATATCGCCAGGCTCAAGCGTCATCCAGCTCGACAAGAACTCGATCACATCGGCCACGCTAAAGATCTGATCTGCGGTGGTTCCATCTTGCCGCAGTTCGTTATCGACCCAAAGCTTGAGAGACAACTGTTGCGGATCAGGGATTTCGTCGAGGGTTGTTAAACATGGTCCGCAGGGGCAAAAGCCATCGTGCCACTTGCCATGAGACCAATCGAAGTGCTTGTCGCGCGGTCGCTCTTGACGATTCGGGTTAGGCTTGAAGCCACGATCGGAAAGGTCATTGATGATCGTGTAGCCAGCGACATAGTTGTGGGCTTGGCTTGCAGCGATGTTGCGTCCAGTCTTACCGATAATGACCGCCAGTTCCACTTCGTGGTCGATCTTATCGGGCGACTGAATGGGAATAGCGACGTTTGCTTGATCGCCTACCAACGTCGTTGATGGTGGCTTGAGAAAGACATAGGGAAAAGTGCTTTCTCGCTCGGCCCCCAGATCTCCCTGCTCGCTGACATGCGCGGCGTAATTTCCTGCTAGCAGCAAGAGCTTGTTGGGGCGAGCAATTGGAGGCAGCAAATTGACACTGCTTCTTGGAAGCCACAACCCCGAAGCGATCGAGGCGTTCTCTTGCAATTCCTGGTAGAGATCCTGCATCGCGTGCCAACGGGCGGAATCGATCGGGAGCAATCGCTCTAGTTCGCCAACGCGCACAGCATCAGCGATGTACTTCTGACCAGCTATGGCCGCAAAGTCATCGATGGGAAGGACGCGATTGACGTCATAAAGGCCACATCGAGGATGACCATCCTTTTCGAACCGACATAACTTCATGTTGCTGGCCTTTCTACAAGCGACCTTGATCGATGTACGCTCTGCCGAACGCTAAAGTTCGCTATCGAAGTTTTACACTATGAACTTGGCTACCCTCGCGAAAAATCAAGTGACCGTTGACCCAAGCTGGGTGAGCGTAGATCTTGCCGCCATGTTCAGCGAGACTGACTTTCCCGATTAGTTTTACCGTATCAGCCTCAGCACCATAAAGAAATACAGCGCCCGAATCGGCAAGCACCATCAGTCTTTTTCCGTCG
This sequence comes from uncultured Pirellulaceae bacterium, assembly GCA_964458685.1. Classification (GTDB taxonomy): domain Bacteria; phylum Planctomycetota; class Planctomycetia; order Pirellulales; family Pirellulaceae; genus Aureliella. The sequence goes on along the minus strand of CAYWNG010000371.1, from coordinate 4,474 downwards.
GTCAGAATACTGCAATGTCCCGTGAAGTCGCTCTCCTCTATCTCTTGATGCTTGGATAAATCCTGCGTCGACATCAACCACAGCGCATTGTGGGCACCAACGATCCATTGGCCAAACTTGACAGGTGTGTGTGTATCGGGATTGAACACAGGCAGTCTTGAGTCAGGCTTGATGACGATCTTCCCGCTCTTATCAAAACTGTGCAGACGAGCGCCGTTGACTTCGCCAACCAACAAGATCTTGTCGTCGATAGTAAGTGCAGTAGGGACCAGGAACTCACCTGGCTTTTCTGGCTTCAATCGCCAAAGCTGTTTGCCAGTCTTAGCATCAAAGCCGCCCCAAAACGTCGAATCGGTAGTGATGATCTGTTCGCTGCCAGCTACCTTCGCAACGATTGGCGATGTGTAGGCAGCCATTCCGCCTTTCGCTTCCCATTCCACTTCGCCGTCTTCGATTCGAACGGCAACTAACGAAGCTTCGGCAGCTCCCGGTTGCACGTAGATCAGTCCGTTGTGATGCAAAGGCGTTCCACTCCATCCCCAAGTCGGGATGGGAGCGTCAAAGTCTAGAACATAGTTGAGCGACCAAAGGACTTTGCCAGTCTTCAAATCAAGGCAAACCAAGTCGCCGAAGGCACCTTGAGTAATGACGCGATCTTCGACAATCAAAGGAGTTGCTCGCGGCGAGTTGCCGTAGTCGATCCGTCCATCGCGAGTTTCTGCGTTGGGAGGCGGCAAGGCGGCGTAATCATGCTGCCAAACCAGCTTGCCGTCACGCAACCCAAGACAAGTAATGACATCCTTGGTGTCTAACGGATCGCGGCCAGCCAGGACAACATACTCTCCGTATGCGGAGACTCCGCTCAACGATTCGCCATCACATTGGTAGGTCCAACTGATCTCAGGCTTCGCAGGCAACTTAGTTGGTAAGGCCTCTCCATAGCCGTCGCGATTCAAGCCTCGCCAACCGGGCCATCCCAATGCCGTATCGTCAGCATTAGTCATCGGAGCTGCGAAAATGGTTGCCAAAGCGACCAATGGAATTAGAAGGTAGTGAAACAGTTTCATTCGTCACGCATTCTATGCGAGGCTAGCTCGAGAAAAATTGTTTACTTGCCGATGCAGAATAGCTGTTTGCCGATGCGAACGATCATTTTGTCGCCAGCGACGGCAAAGCCATAGACGGTCGGTCCCGAGAACATGGCTGCACCAGCTTGCTTCTCAGGCGTTGATTCTTGCTTGACTGGCAATTCGTCGGGAGCGAGAGCTCCTTCAGGCCAAACGTTGTTTTCGCCGAGCACGTTGAACTCGCGGCCTGCAGCAATCACCGTGCAAACGCCATCCTTGCCAAACCAATAGATTCGATCGCCGATTGCAAAGGGAGTCGCCCAGCAGGACTGCTTGGTGCGCTTGGTATAGACCGTTGCTCCGGTAGCGGCATCGATACAGTAGACAACACCCGAACGATTCATCCAGTAAGCCAAGCCCTGGTGGACAATTGGCGATGCCCACGATGGACTAGCCTCTTCGTTGACCCAAAGCTTCTTCGCAACAAAGTTTTCGCCGTCGCGAGTCACTTGAACCAAGCCGTTGGAACGCTTAGCAGCCTCACTGCTTTCGCCTTGTCGACCTGCCGAAGCGCCGATTAGAAACTTGCCTTCGCCAATATCAATTGGTGTCACTCCAGTGTTGCCACCCACGTCGGTCATCGTCCACAACTGCTTGCCAGCCTCGGCGCTGTAACCATCAACCGATCCCAGCGAGCTTACCACAACATGTGGCTTGCCATCCACTTGAACAATGGCTGGTGAACTCCAACTCTGTCGCGGCGATCGATCAACTTTCCAAACTGTTTGACCGGACTTCTTATCGAGAGCCACGAGACAACTTGGCCCTTTGTGTTCCAGAAGCACATAGACTAGATCGCTAGTTTGACAGAGCGATGCACCTAAGCCAAACTCAGCTTCAAACGGCCCATAGTCTTTGGCTAAGTCGCGTTGCCAGAGCTTCTCGCCCGAGTGAGACCATGCCACGCAGTCACCGCTCTCGAAGTAAGTCACCAATCGATCGGCATCAACGACGGGCGTCGGAGCCGAACGGCTGACGTACAGGCTGTTGGCGACGGGCACCGAATTATTGATCGTTTGTTGCCAGAGTTGCTTGCCGTCGTTGATGCCTACACACACCACATGATACTTGTCCTTCTTGGGGCCCTCGACGGAGGTCACGAACAGCTTGTCGTTCCATGCAACAGGGCTAGACTGACCGTGACTTGGCAAGACCAGCGACCACTTTAAATTCTTGTCGGGCTGCCATGTAACGGGCAGCTTGTCAGCTTGAACGCCTTTAGCGCCGGCTCCCAAGAACGCTGGCCACGCCGAGTCCTCTGCTTGAGCCAGCGAGCCAATTCCGAGCACCGCAAATGTCAACGCAAGTCTCTTCGCTCGGCAAAAATGTTTCTTAAAGTTGATCAAAGTGAGCATCGCATTTCCTTTGAATGGCATCGAATCGTATTGAATTGGAGGGATCTATCGTCGCATAAACCGTGAGAATGTGAACCACGCGCTACGCGGCGAATGGAGATTTGTATCGAATTATTGCTGGGTTTTCCGAGTGCTAAAGCTGAGCTTGCATGCGGTAGCCGGGGGCAAAGACCTGACGTACGTACGTGATTACGCCGCGCTCAGTCCACGTACTTCGCTCGACCATAAACAGTCCATCCTTGGGTTGGCATTGAAGTAGCCTAGCCTGGCGCGAGGTGGCTGACATGGCAGACAGCGTGATGTCTCCGGCCTCGAACGGAACGTTGGCGACCAGCCACTCGTTGGCGCTCTGCTTCTGAAAGTCGACCTTCAATGCCTGAGGGACCATGTTCAAGTGAATCCATCGCTCTTCGTACACGTAGGGTTGACCTCCCCCAAAATGTAGCGACTTAAGACGCAGTAATCGAGCTGTCGCGGGGACTCGCATCAAGTCCATCAACTTTGCATCGGCCTTGCATCGCTTCTGGTCCAGCAACTCATAACGGTATGCCAAGCCCTTTCCTTCGATCTCATGTCGAAGAATTGGAATCTCCAGCGTAACCTTCCGCGCTGGATGCAGCGACACTCGCGTACCCGCGCGGCGCTTGCGATCAAGATACCCCAAGTCGGCCAAGCCCTGTAGCGCTCGATTGACAGTTGCGCGAGCACAACCAAACTCGACCGACAATTCCGACTCGCCGGGAATCAACGCTCCAGGCTTCCACTTGCCCTTCCGAATACGAGCCAGTACCTCAGCTTGAATCCCTTGCCAGTTATTGGTGCCAGAGAATTTCAAAGCGCATCTCCCAGCTCGCATAAGACCTTGCGATAGGCTTCGGTAATTGCGTCATGATCAATGTGTCGTCCGCCTTGAACATGATGACGGCCCGCAGACCAAACGTCCGTGATCAATCGATCGTCGCCAGCGAAGATGAAGCTATCCAATATCGCATCTTGAGATCTGCCTTCTAAGTGAATCGATCGATCATCGAGTGCAACGAAGTCAGCGAGCTTGCCTTGAGCGATCGAGCCGCTGTTGCGGCCAGCCACTTGAGCACCACCCTTGGTAATCGCCTCGAACAGCCTTCGCCCCGTCGACAATTCCGCAGTTGCCAGCGAAGCTCGCGAGCGGTCGCGGAGTCGCTGCGAATACTCGAGCGTCCGCAATTCTTCGCCAAGGGAAATGCGAATGTTGGAGTCTGATCCAATCGCCAGCTTGCCATTTTCAGCAAGCCAGTTGACTCCATCAAAGATTCCATCGCCAAGGCTAGATTCAGTTAACGGACATAACCCTGCGACTGCCCCCGATTTCGCTAGGTTTGTCGTTTCATGAGGGAGCATTTGCGTACAGTGAATGAAGCACATTCTGTCGGTGATCTCGATGTTGTCTAAGACCCACTCAACAGGCCTCTTGCCATAAGCGGCGATCACTTCATCCACTTCGGCGGTCTGTTCGGCCAAGTGCATGTGAAATGGGCTGCCTGCTGAGATCGACTCATAGCTCTTAAAGTCCTTCGCCGAAACTGCACGCAAGCTGTGTGGTGCAATTCCCAGCTTGCAGTCGCCTGGAAGTGAGCTTATCGATCGAGCGGCGGCAGAATGAAGGCGTTCAAATTGAGCTAAGTCGTTCCCGAATCTCACTTGCCCTGGCCCAAGCGGTCGTTGATCACAGCCTCCGTACTGATAATGGACGGGAAGCAGCGTTAGTCCGATCCCGCTACAGGCTGCGGCTGCTGCGATGCGTTCGGACATTTCGGCTAAGTTGTCGTAGGGAACTCCGCCCGATTGGTGATGCAGATAGTGGAATTCGACGTTGGCAGCAAAGCCAGCTTCCAGCATTTCCATCTGCACAAAGGCCGTGATTGCCTGGATGTGCTCGGGAGTCAGTCGATCCAGGAAGCGAAACATCAGTTGTCGCCAAGTCCAAAACGAATCGGAGCCGCTCGGGCCGCG
>CAYWNG010000370.1:0-6848 GCA_964458685.1 uncultured Pirellulaceae bacterium | reverse complement strand
AATGCAGGCAAAACCGGACGCTAACGCGTTGCGGCTAGTTCAGAACGGCCACTGGCCGCCTAAGCGGGACGCTCTCTAACGCGTTTCGGCTAGGTATCTATCGCGTACTGGTCTTAATCTCGGTGACCTTCTTGTCCGTCTTGGAAGCTTCATCCTTCCAAGGCTCAAAACCCGATGCGGTTTCTAGATCGATCAATAGTTGAGCGTCTAGACCAACGTCGTCGAGCGCTTTAGCAATCAGATCGACTGTTTCCTTGGGAAGATCCTTGCGGACAAAAGCGGTGATGAACGGAACTGGCTTGCTCTCGCCAATCACCCGCAGATCGCCTTTCTTGACCTTCTTGCAGCCTTCTAGAAGCGGCGCTGCGTAACTGGAAATCACCGCCGCTGCTTTGGTATCTGCGGGTAGTTCCATCAAAGTTACTGCGGCTGTGCTACACGATGGAGCAGTCTCCATTGGACTTGGAACTGAAATCGAATGGGCCTTCAGCAGCTCAACCATCGCGGCTGATTTCTCATCGCAATCGGCTGGTCCAAAAAGGATACGATAGCCTTTCAAGTCAGCTACCGTCTTAGCAGGATCTCCGGTTCGAACCACAAACATCCCGGTCTGATCGGTGCTATCTTTTTGATCTGTTAAGCGAGCCAATGGCTTGACGGCAACCTTATTGGCAGCCGCATCGGCCAAGACCACGGAGTGCTTTCCGATGATCAAATCGGCAGCTCCCTTGGACTCTTCTAAACCGGCCTTGAGATTCTCAGCCCAGATAACGTTGACTTTCTTGGCCAGCTTCTTTGTCAGAAACTCACCCAGCTTTTCGTACTTGCGCTGAGCATAACCTTGGACACAATCGCAAGCCAACGGCCCAGCCAGTGGGTCCATGACGACCAGCGTCAGAGTCGATCCCGTTCCAGAATCATTGGCGCGAACGACGCTGCCCAGAAGCAGCGTCACTGCGCAAAGGGTTGTCAGGATGCTTCGCATTATTCATCGCCTCCGGCTGACTTCGCAGGTGCTTCAGCGCTTGAGGCAGCTTCCTTGATACGCTGATACTTTTTAGTCGAGTAGACTTGGTCGCGAATCAGAGATGAAACTGTCATTTCGTCCTCGCCAGTGAATTCGACTTTCAAGTCATACATCGAACCTTGCAACTCCATGCCGATGAACAATTGCTTGCCATCTTGCTTGAGGCATTGCCAAGTCGATTCAGCAGTGTGAGTCGTCAGCTTGCCATCTTCGGCAAAGACCATCAGCTTGGAAAGGAATGGATCTTCGTCATCCGAAGCGATGATCACAGCTTGCTCGCCATCTTCGCCCTCGGGTTGTTGAGGTGGCTGATAGGGAGCTGGTCGCTTGCCATCGAAGGACCAACTGCCGACTAGGTTCTTGCCAAGGCCTTGTCGCGCTTCTTTGGCTAGCAGCTCTTCAGCAGTGAACTCTGGAGCTTCACCAATTGGCACCAAAACGCAAATGGCATTGCGGTCTTGGTACTGCATGTAGTAGCGATCTCGCTCTTGGTCGTATCCCAACGGAACGTGCTTGCATCCGCCGCCGATTTTGGCTTTCCCAATCACAGCCTGCAGATTGCCCTCTTTGTCGAAACGTTTGATCGTTCCAATGCTGGATTCCGCTGTCAGAATGTCGCCATTGGAGCAGCAACGAACGTTCATGGGATTACAGCAACTTCCGAAGCCGTCTCCGCCCATACGATTGGATTGACCGAAGTCCGAGACTCGCTTGCCTTCTAGATCCAGCAAGCCAACTTTGAACTTGGTGTTCTCGGCCAGGATCAGATTCTCTTCGTCGGCTTGAATATCAAACTGCCCGCAGCAGCCGCCCAAATCGTTAAGTATCCTCGTGGCGTCGGAGAAGTCATGCTTCATTCGCCAAACTTCGTATCCATTGCCTTCAACACTGTTGCAGGAGATGAAGACGTTTTTCGAGTTGACTGCCAGCGCCGTTACTGTGAACGCTCCAGCCATCAACTGATCGGGGTTGGTGAAGTGATCCTTGTAGGATTTGATGGTCTCTTCGTAAGTTTGCTTTTGTTGTTGCAGAGTTGCCAGTCGCTTCTTATCGCGATCAGAACGATCCTCTTCGGCCTTCTTCTCGATTCGGTCGATGCGTTCTTGAATCGCGTCGATTTGAGTCTTAATCGATTCTGAGAATTGCTCGAACTGCTCTTGGCCCTGTTTCTCTAGACGAGCTCGCAGAGTTTCCTTGTCACCGATGTTCGGTGTTTCTTGGGATGCCAAGATCTTGCCTTCGGCATCGATCTTTGCAATCTGGCCATTACCTGCGACAAAGAACGAGCCATCTTTGTTGACGTTGATGGCTGTGGCGTTGAATTTCAGCGGCACTTCCTTCAGCAGCTTGAACTCAGGCGAGTAAATCTGCACGAAGTGATTTTCGGTATCGCTTGTACATGCCATGATGTTTCCGCTTTGATCCAAGCAGAAGGTATTCAACTGCAGGGCGCGGCCTTCTCGCATTGGCTTGAAAGTTTGTGTCTGCTTGTGTGTTGCAACCAGATCCGTTGCTGAATCCGTCACGGCTGCGAACGAGCTTGCGCTGACAGCAACTGTCAGTACCGCAGCGTGGAAAAAACGACTAAACCATTTCATTAGAAACTACCTCTCAAATTTAGGTTAAAGCGAACTCCCAAGGCTGCTACCACGAGGGACGATTGTACCACAAGAGCCGCCGCCCGGCTAAATATTCTCGGGGCTGAATTTTCTCAGGGCAGGGGGCTTCTGAAGATTCAAAGAAAAGCGGATGCCCTAGCTGCCGTGCTAGCATCTGCGATGTTGTCAGGGCGCGTTTCTGGGGTAGAGGAATTCTCCTGAATTCCCTTATTTAGAATTCTTCCAACCGATTCCTACTCCCAATTCCTACTTCGCCGTAATTCTGGCGAATTCCAACGAACAATGCCCCTTCTGTTATGGAGCCTTTATGGGCGAATATCTACGGCTGAAGATTTCGATAGGATTCGGTAAACATCTGCCGCATCGATAGGGGCCAAGCTGATGCAACCGGCATCGATTAAGTCGGTTGGAACTTGTTCGGGCGAGCCATGGATTGAGTACTCGCTTCCCAAGCTAATCCAAAAGCCTCCGTAAGGATTCGTCGGATTACCGGATGGAATGATCGATGTATTCGCTGCGTAGTACGATCTATCCGTACGGCGATCCACGACTTCATAGCGAGCTTGTGGAGGTCGGTTCTTTTGTGAGATCGATACAGGAAACCGACCTGCGTACATCTTGCGCAGGAACACAGTCAGTTCGCCACGGCTCAGGCTAACTTGAGCGTTAAACGGTCCGTCTAGAACTTTGATCTTTGTGTTAGGTATCAGCGCTGTGGAGTTGCCCATCTTGTTGATCGCAGCCAGTAGCTCTGGATTGATATTGTGCTTTTCGGCAAGGCTCTGCAACGTATCTTGAGCTGAAACGGTATGTGCTGGAAGGATCAGGTGTCGATCCGAGTACACGACTTCGCGGGTGAGAGCGTCAAGCAAGTCGACGAGATCTTTGTGAGCGTCGTAGCCAAGATCGGGACTCTCGTAGTAGGGGCTGAGCAGTTCCAGTGCCTCACGAAGCTTCCCGCTGTTGGCCAGTTGTAGTCCTTCGGTTTTAGCAACGGCAAACGGCTTGGTCAGTTGATTGGCCTTCGCATCTGCGGATGCCGAGTCCATGTTTTCTGGATTACTCTTAACGCTAGTGCCAGTCAGTAGCCCAGGTCCGGCATTCAAGTCCGGTGTTGCCACTGCTGGACTTCCTGCGCTAAGTCCTCCCGCACCTGTCGCAGGCGCGTTGAAAGATGGTGGAATAGCTCCGATCAGACTGTCGACTGCGCTATTGTCCGCAGTTGGTAGGCTGTTTGATCCCAGTGTTGCTCCTGAAGCGTTAGCACCAGCAAGGTTGGCCCCAGCATTGTTGGCTCCTGGAAAGCTTGGCAAGTCGGGTGAGCTAGGCGTGAATGGAATCGCTGGACCAGCAGCGTTTCCCTTCGACGGATCATTCGCCGCAAGCGGTACTGCACCAGGGTTTAGCGATGGCAGATCGATCGAAGGTGGAGCAATCCCAGTGGATGCTCCAATTGAAGGCTGTGATGTTGGAACGCTTGGAAAGGCGGGAATGCTCAACTGGTCGGAATTCTGACTTCCAGGAAACGCTGACGATCCTTGACTCAAGTCGAACTGTGGCATGGCAGGCTGACTCAAATCAGCCGCTCCACTGCTGAATGCGTCGTTGCTAGTGATCGGTGGAATACTGAATTCTGGCAACACATCATTGCCCGTCTTCTCAGCCCATTCCTTGAGATCTTCAGGCACTTCGACATCGGGAGCATTCATCGCAACGTACGCTCCGTAACAGACTGTTAAAAGCAGTGCTACAACGACAAGTGTCTTGATCGTTTGCATAGGGGCATTCCTTGCCAATATCACCGTTGACCAACAAATGAACGAAATCGATTGGACTCCACTCGTCGTTTTCGCTTGTCGAGCCCAACGACCTTCGAATGAAGTACCGCAAAATGCGATCACCAGAGTTTTCACACCTTACCGTTGGAGATACTATCTAAAGCACAACTCTTAGGGCTAGGTCACTTTTGAGTGGTTTTTACTCTTGATTGCATGCAATGCACCTAGAGCGTGCATCGTCACTCCGTGGCGTTCTTTGGGCTAGGCAACCTGAACGGTACGAAACTGCAACCTTTTTGGAGAAGATAGATGGGTTGATCTCAAAAGCACCGCCACCTGCCGTTGGGTTCCATCGACTTCGATAACTAAGTCGGCTTGAGTGTCACAGCAAATGACGTCTCTGGAAATCGGCTCGCGAAGGATAAAAAATCGGGCCCCACCTGGGCTAGTTCATGCTTCACCCCATCAATGAGCAGCCATCCGCGAACTTGAGATGAATGACCGTTTGATAAAGCGTTCTTGAGCATGTCTATTCTCCGAGATCAATCATTTGCAGTGGCAGCTAACTACTACGATGCCAAGCCAGGAAATATTCGCTTCTCGCCATAGAGTCCGTTTCAACGAGTTGTCCCGTTCTGACACCACTCCTGCCACTTTTTGAACCATTGCTATAATTCTAAGCTAATCAAGACTTACTCACTACGCACACCCTCCGAAATAGACCACGATGGCACACGCAGCTTTCCAATACCAGCCGATGTTCGAACTGAGCAAAGAGGACACGCAATACCGCTTGCTGACCAAAGAGCATGTCAAGGTCAAGCTCTTGGATGGTCAAGAAGTGCTGTGTATCGAGCCGCAAGCGCTGACCTTACTGGCCTCGCAAGCCTTTCACGATATCAACTACTTCCTGCGACCCGCCCATCTAAAGCAAGTCGCGGCAATTCTGGATGACCCCGAAGCGTCGGACAACGATCGCATGGTCGCGCTGACAATGCTGAAGAACGCCGATGTTTCCAGCAAAGGTGTTTTGCCGTTTTGCCAAGACACGGGTACCGCAGCCATTATTGGCAAGAAAGGTCACGCCGTTTGGTCTGTTGGCGATGAAGCTGCGCTCAGTCAGGGAGTCTACGATGCCTATACCGAGAACAACTTGCGTTATTCCCAAAACGCGCCGCTGAACATGTTCGACGATAATAACACGAACACGAACTTGCCCGCGCAGTTGGATCTGATGTCGTGTGATGGCAATGACTATAACTTCCTCTTCATTGCCAAGGGTGGTGGATCGGCTAATAAATCGATGCTCTATCAAGAGACACGAGCGGTGCTGAATCCGAAGTCGCTCGTCGATTACCTCACGCAAAAGATGGTCACTCTGGGTACCGCTGCCTGTCCACCATACCACTTGGTGTTTGTCATCGGCGGTACATCAGCCGAAGCCACGATGAAGACGGTCAAGCTGGCCTCGACAAAGTACCTCGACAACTTGCCGACCACCGGCAACGCGCTCGGTCGAGCTTTCCGAGACATCGAACTAGAAGCTCAAATGTTGGAGGCGGCTCGCAAGTGCGGTATCGGTGCGCAATTTGGTGGTAAGTACTTCGCGCTGGATGTGCGAGTCATTCGCTTGCCGCGACATGGAGCTTCGTTGCCTATCGGAATTGGTGTCTCCTGCAGCGCTGATCGACAGGCAAAGGGCAAGATCACCAAAGACGGTGTGTTCATCGAACAGCTCGAGCAAGAACCGATCAAGTACATTCCAGCCGATTTGCGCGAGCAGAAAGACGACACCGCCGTTCGCATCGATCTCAATCGACCTATGAAAGAGATTTTGGCCGATCTCAGCCAATATCCTGTGACGACTCGCTTGCTATTGTCTGGGCCGATCGTTGTCGCGCGTGACATTGCTCACGCAAAGCTGAAAGAGCGACTGGATGCGGGACAACCGTTGCCAGACTACTTTAAGAATCATCCCGTTTATTATGCCGGTCCAGCCAAGAAGCCCGAGGGTTACGCCAGTGGATCGTTCGGACCAACGACCGCTGGCCGAATGGACTCGTATGTCGATCTATTCCAAGCTGCAGGTGGAAGTATGGTCATGATCGCCAAAGGCAATCGCGGCAAGCAAGTCACCGAAGCCTGTAGGAAACACGGTGGATTTTATCTTGGCAGTATCGGTGGACCTGCGGCGATTTTGGCCAAGGAGAGTATTCGCAGTGTCGAACTGATTGAATTTCCCGAGCTTGGCATGGAAGCGGTATGGAAGATCGACGCCATCGACTTCCCCGCCTTTATCCTCGTCGACAACAAAGGCAACGACTTCTTCGAAAGCATCGGCCCCGGCTGCTCGCACTAAAGTCGCCCCATAGTCGCCTTTCGCTCCGCGACCCCATAGTCGCCTTTCGCTCCGCGAAAGTAGCG
>CAYWNG010000369.1:0-6854 GCA_964458685.1 uncultured Pirellulaceae bacterium | reverse complement strand
GAACCTACGTCCACACGATTGCCAATTCTGCGAAGAAGAAGGGTGGAAATTCTCGCAGCGGTCAGCAGTCCAATGGACAACAGTCCTCGCCCCAAGCCAATAGACCAGGTCAAAAGCAAGGCCGCGCGCGGAACACCAAAGGCTACCGTCCTGGACGCAAAGGCGCTCAGTAGGAAATCTACTAAAATCAAAACGGTCGGACCAAGAATACGTTCGCTTATGTGGAAGGAATCGCTTTCATGAAACAAATGAAGCTAGATCTTGGACAGCGTTACGAGTGCCAGATCTTGACCGGCGACTGTCGAAAGCTAATGCCGACCATTGAGAATAGTTCCATACAGTGCTGCGTTACATCACCTCCGTATTGGGGCCTGCGTGATTATGATCATCCAGACCAGCTAGGAAGCGAAGAGTCTCCGCAGCAATACGTTGACAATCTAGTCGATGTGTTCCGAACCCTTCGAGATAAACTGCGCGATGATGGAACTCTTTGGCTCAACGTCGGAGATGGCTATGCTCGAAACGGCGGGACAGGCAATTGCGGTCCGAACGCAGTCGTTGGAAACACGAAGAAACTGATACAAAAGCGGAACTGCAAAGTACCAGAAGTATGGGGGCTAAAGGACCGTGACCTGCTGGGAATGCCGTGGCGCGTAGCCTTTGCATTACAAATGGATGGCTGGATTCTTCGGTCGCGAATCGTTTGGATCAAGAAGACAGCGATGCCTGAGAGCGTGAAGAATCGCCCAACGAATTCTGTTGAAGAGATTTTCCTTTTCGCTAAGACGCCGAAGTATTACTATGACCACACAGCAGTCCGGCAAGACTCTGGAGCAAACCTACGGAACCATTGGATACTCGGTCCCGACCCCAATAACTACGGACACCCAGCGGCTTTTCCTCGAGAACTCGCCAGACGTTGTATCCTTCTTGGTAGCAAGGAAGGCGATACAGTCCTCGATCCCTTTGGAGGATCTGGCACGACAGGCGTTGTTGCTAACGATCTAAATCGCCATGCTGTGCTGTTCGAATTAAATCCAGATTACTCCAGCGCGGCATTAGAGAGAAACCAGAATGCCTAGAGGAAAGGGATCGAAACAGAGAATTCTGGAGTACTTCCTATCCAACATTGGAAAGGTCTTGGAATCGAGGGATATCCAAGCGGCTGGCGGTGGAGTCGTTGAGTGGGCGAGGCGAGTTCGAGAATTGCGGAATGAAGAAGGCTACCAAATTCTTTCCCACAAAGATCGAGCTGATCTCAAGCCTAACCAGTATCTTCTTGAAACAGACAAACGACTTCCAGCCTTCAGACGCAACATCTCGAAAGAAACTCGGGCATGGGTTCTGGAACGCAATGGCTACACATGTCAAATGTGCGGAGCTGCTGCGGGCGATCCCGATCCGTACAACAAAAACCGTACAATTCGGCTCACTATGGGACATATCATTGATAAGTCCCGCGGTGGCGATGACACACCGCAGAATCTTCGCGCCGTTTGTACGAATTGCAACGAGGGACTCTCCAACACAAGCCTACTCAAACCTGATCGAATACATCTATTGGCTCAGGTCAGACGAGCAAACATCGAAGATCAGAAGGCAGTTCTTGATTGGCTAATGGCGAAGTTTCAAAACTCCTCAGCAAAAGCGTCGGCCAAAGAGTCGGCCAAAGAGTCGGACTGAGCGGTTCTTTAACTTGATGCGTCTGTATTGGAACGCGAGACGGCACTAAGCTTCTGTCGCTTTTTGATGCGGCTCAAAAACAGATCGTCGCAACCGCTCGGCTTCCCTGAGCTGCTGTACTGCTGCTTGATACTGCTTCTCTTGAGCTCGGAACGGTGGTTGATCACCAGCGACTTTGCGAATGTAGCTTCCGTCGGGCTGCAAGACCCAAGCGTTCTGATTATCGCGGAAATAGTCATCCAACACTGTCAAGCAAATCCGCTTTCCGGTTGGATCTTCTATCGGTACCAGCAACTCGACGCGACGATCCAAATTCCTAGGCATCCAATCTGCCGAGCTAATGAAGACGCGATCATCTCCGCCATGATAGAAGTGAAAGATTCTCGCGTGCTCCAAGCAACGATCGACGATGCTAACCACGGAAATATTCTCGCTCAACCCTGGCACTCCAGGACGCAAGCAGCAAATTCCGCGAACATTTAAGCGAATATTGACTCCCGCTTGCGACGCTCGGTACATGGCTTCGATCAAGATTGGATCTACCAGCGAGTTCAGTTTCGCAGAGATATTTGCGTCGACGCCCTGTTCCTTGCGATCAATTTCGGCTTCGATGAGCGCCAGTAATCGCTTGCGCAGTCCTAGTGGTGCGACTTCGATCTCAGAAAATTCCTGAGGCTCGCTATATCCGGTGACCGCATTAAAAAACGCGCTAGTATCGGTGCCAAGTTTGACATCGCAAGTCAACAAGCTGACATCGCTGTAGAACCGAGCAGTGATCTCGTTATAGTTTCCGGTACCCACGTGAAGGTAGCGCACGATTCCATGCGGCTCGCGACGAACGATCAAGCATGTCTTGGCATGCGTCTTCAAGTGCTTGACGCCATAGATAACTTGGACTCCTGCGGCTTCCAGTTCTTGAGCCCATTCGATATTGCGAGCTTCGTCGAAGCGCGCTTTGAGTTCTACGATGACTGTGACGTACTTGCCTCGTTCAGCCGCCTTGCGAAGCGCGGCGACGATGGGGCTCTTGCGGCTGGTACGATATAGCGTTTGCTTGATAGCCAGTACGTCGGGATCGTCCGCAGCTTCTTCGACCAAACGCACTACCGGTTCGAAGCTCTCGTAGGGATGAAACAGGACGATATCTCTTTCAGCGATGGTCGAAAACATCGACTTAGTTGAGTCGATCAGCGGACTGCGCTGCGGTGGCCAAGGCGTATCGCGAAGGTGGTCAAAGCCTTCCAAGCTAGTCAATGGCATCAGCGTAGCCATATCGATTGGATCAGGAACTCGCGCCACGCGATTGGGGTGTACTTGCAACGATAATCGCAGAAACTCGACCATCTCCTCAGGTGCGCTGTCGCTGATTTCCATCCGCACGTAGTCTGACGTGCGTCGCTGTTGAAGAAGTTCTTTCATGCCGTGCAAGAGATCGGCTGCGTTATCCTCTTGAATACTCACATCGGCATTGCGAGTGATGCGAAAGGTCGATGTCGCTCGAATGGCTTCGTTCGGAAAGAAGCGATCGGCAAAGTGACTGACGACATCTTCCAGCAACGTGTAGGTAAAACCAACGTCGGTCGGTAATGTCATCACGCGCGAAAGCGTCTTTCCTAGTGGGATAATGGCGTAGCGAAACGGTTCTTGAGTAGTCTCTGAATCATTGACCTCAATTCCGCTCAGCGCCTCCATCGAAAGCCCTAGAGGCCCGCTGGCCTTGGATCGCGACATTTGTACGCAGACGTACAAGTCTTTGTTGGTCAACATCGGAAAAAGATCGAACTTCGAAACGGCGATCGGTGCCAGGACGGGCAGAATCTCTTCCTCCATGATTCGCGCCGCGGCCTCTAGATGACGCACGCCGGCTGTAGCCATGCGAACTCGGACAATACCTGCTCGAGCCAAGGTCGGCTCGATGTCGTCCAAAAAAGTCTTGTACTTCAGCTTGATCATCTCACTGGTTCGCTGACTGATTCGATCCAGTTGCTGTTGAACGCTCAAGCCGGATGGATCCGTGGAAGCGATCGAGGCACGCTGCTGAAGTTGCAAGCTACCGACGCGCACTTGAAAGAATTCGTCCAAGTTGCTGGTGGTGATCGCTAAAAACTTCAATCTCTCCAGCAGAGGAACCTTGCTGTCACACGCCTGGTCGAGGACACGCTGGTTGAACTCCAACCAACTCATTTCGCGATTGATATAGTGAGCAGGATTGATTGCCATGAGTGCTTTTGTTGAGTTTATTGAGTTGAAAAAGTCGGTTGCTGAAAAGGCTGTCGCTAGCGGGATGATTCCGAAGTAGATCCAACGAATGCCAGAACGAGTGCGGTGACACCACCACCTAGCAAACCAGCGCCCCAACCGATGACTTGACCAATGGATCGAAAGACAATGGGGCCAGCCTGCAAAGGCTGTAACTCGCCTTCGATAGCCGAATAAATCCCCCATGTTAAGAGCCCTGCGCCGAAACCAATGCCGATGACAGCGATGATTTTTCCTGCGGCTCGACCGACGCGCTCATAGCTCAAGCACGCCAGCACAAAAGCGCCCAGGACGATTCCGAGCATTAGCGGAGCGAGTTCTTTCATGATGGCAGCTTCTTTTCGTTAACCAGTTTAGCAATCCACGATGCGCAACCGACTGCGCCCGCATCATCGCCCAGCTTAGCAAGTCGAACTTCGAACTGATCGCGATAACACTCGAAGACGCTGTTCTTCGCGATCGTAGTGATGTGCTTGAGAAACTTTTCTGGCATTGCTTCGACTAAGCCGCCACCAAGGACGACACAATCGGGGCAGATCAACAGGACGATGTTGGCGATCCCTTGAGCGATAGTCTCACAGGCATTCAAGATGACATTCTCGACCGCTACGTCTCCTGCAGCGATCGATTCAAAGATCACTCGACTTCGAATGGCTGCGATATCGGTACCGACAGCGTTGTATAGATACGGAGCTTCACCTCGAAAGGCTAACTTGGCGAGCTCGGCTGCAATCGCCAATCGACTGGCCTCTGCTTCTAAAGTCCCAGGCATGCAACTTCCACTGGTGCGCCCTGACCCCGAGATCTTGATGTGGCCGATCTCCATACAACTGAGCCTCTTACCTCGAAGGATCTGCCCGTCGTAAACGCAACCGCCTCCAATTCCTGTTCCAGGGAAAATGCCAACTGTGGATCGTGAACCTTTACCTGCTCCCGCGATATGTTCGCCGTAGACCCCGGCATCCACATCGTTCAGAACCGCAACGGGACAGCCAAACTTCTTCTCCATGAAGGCGCCGACTTTAACGTTCTCCCAGCCCAAGTTGACCGCGACTCGAACGATGCCTTTGTCCCATTCGACAGGACCTGGGCAACCGATGCCAATACCGGCGATTTGAGAAATGCTGATCTGATGTTCGGCACACAATTTGTTGACCGTCTCGGCGATTCGTTCCAGACCGCCTTCAACGCCCAGATCTTGCCGAGTCCGTCGTTTCTTGCTGCCGAGCTTCTTGAGCTGTTCGTCGAAAAGAGCGCACTGCATCTTGGTTCCTCCAAGATCGAAGCCGATCCAGTACTTTTCTGTACCGACCACAGGAGGGGGCGGTTCGAGCTCCACTGGGGGAGAAACTTCGTTGCTCACCGTAATTCTCACAATCGCAGGACGAGGGTAGTTATGATGCTTTCAGCGGCGGCACGAAGCCGACGGCTGAGGCCGCTTATTTTGACTGAGGCTATCAATCCTGAGAACCGGGTTTCAATCGTTCCTTCAAAAACTGTCGACTATTTGTGCTGCCAGTGAATAAAGGATTGGTCTGGGAACACAATAAGATGTTGGCAAAAACTACCACGAGACTGAGGCGGAATTGGAGTCAGGATCGGAATTGACGTCAAACGGCCCCGAGCCATCCATACCAACACAAGCCTCCCAATCAGCTTTTTCAAATGATTTTGAAGAGCTGGATCGCGAAATGCGATCCAAACTGCTGAGACTGGCTTGGGTCATCGTGAGGGATTGGAATCTCGCTGCCGATGCGGTTCAAAATTCGTTTCTGACCCTGCATCAGAAGTGGGGACAAATCCTGCCTGAGCATCGAATTGGATGGTTGGTAAAGACGGTCCAGTATTCGGCTCACAACCTTCGCCGGTCGCAATCGACCTCCGAACGGTTAGCGGGAGATCTGTTCAACCAAACTCAGTCCCAAGTAGATGCTGACGTGCCCTCCGAATTAGAGGTTGAGGAACAGGTGCAGTTGGCCTTGCAGCAACTTCCCCCGCTTCAACGACAGATTGTGCAATTGAAACTTGTCGAGGGATTAACCTTTCAGCAGATCTCCGAACAACTTTCGATACCGCTAGGCACTGCACTTTCAAGAATGAGACTAGCTTTGGCAAAACTTAGATCCGTTTTAAAAGAGACCCCAAATGAGTAACGAACCGTGGGATATCGACGGCTATCTACTTGGTGATCCAACCGTGGATCGCCAGGCCATAGAACAAAAGATGCAGGACGATCCAGCGTTTGCATTGCAAGTTGCCGAAGCCGCCGAACAACTGTCACTCATCGCAAGAGTTGCTTCTACATCTACCGACAAAGTTCTGCTCGCTCCACAGTCAGATCGAACGGATAAATCGACGAAGCGATTTCCTGCAAGTTCGACTGTTATCAAAACAGTCGTCGCGCTAGCAGCAACTTTGCTCATCGCTGTGGCAATCGTCGCGAAGCGGGGCAACTCGAGCGCCAAGCTGGATGATGTGGCTAACAATTGGATCGAACTGAAGAATGACATCACTGCAGAATCATCCAGCTCCATCGCTATGACGTCCAACTCAGGCCTGGAGTTTGACGTAGAAGCCTCGGCCTCAACCCTAGCAACATCACCTGACGGTTCATCGGCTGACGATTGGTTGCTCGATAGCGCTGTGATCTTCTTCAGCGAATCTGGAATCTAAGAGGTACAACGATGATTTCAAATGCGCAGTCCAATTACATCCCGCTCAGACACAGCCCACACGGATACGTTCCGCTCAGAAGCTTCATCAGGTGGAGCGTGGCGATCTTTCTATTCGCAACAAGTGGTATGTTGACCGAAAATGCTTTTGCGGATCAGAACACAGATAATACAGTAGCCTCAGATAAGTCAACTTCTGGGAAATCGCTTGCGATGCAATCCGCTGCGTCGCAATCTCCC
>CAYWNG010000368.1:0-6860 GCA_964458685.1 uncultured Pirellulaceae bacterium | reverse complement strand
GGAGCAAGCCCGCGCACTGATGCACACTGCGGGCGGGACGCCGGCGCACCGAGCAAGCCCGCGCACCGGAGCGTTAAGCCAAGCTATCGAGAATCATGCTGGTCGCAAGCGACTTGTTGAGCACATAGAAGTGGATGCCAGGCACGCCATGCTTGATCAGCTCTTGAGCCTGCGCTGAAGCGTGTTCTACGCCCACTTGGAATTGCCATTCGGGCGAATCATTCTCGCTCAACTTGGCAACAAACGCGTCCGGCAATCCAGCCTTGCATAGACTGGCAATCCGCTGGACCTGAGTCAAGCTGAGCACTGGCAGCAAGCCTGGAATGATCGGAATGGTGATGCCCGCAGCGACGCACTTGTCACGGAAGCGGAAGAAGTCTTCGTTGTCGTAGAAGAGCTGCGTTACGATGATATCTGCGCCGGCATTCACTTTGCGAACTAAGTTCTGCAAATCAACTTCGGCGTTGGGTGCTTCTTGGTGGACTTCGGGATATCCAGCGACGGCGATTCCAAACTGCGGAAACTCTGCGCGGATCAGCTCGACCAATTCGTTGGCGTAACGCAAGCCGCCTGGCACTGGCTTAAATTCAGTATCGCCTTTGGGTGGATCACCGCGCAGCGCTACAATGTAGTCGACTCCTGCCTCTGCGGCACTTCGCAGATAGTCTCGCAGTTGATCTTTGGTCGAGCCAACGCAGGTTAAGTGCGAGGCCACGGGCTTGCCAAACGTCTTGCGTACATCGCGAGTAATCGACAGAGTTCGATCGCGCGTCGATCCTCCTGCGCCGTAGGTACAGGTGTAGAAGTCGGGACGGTAGCGGTCGAGTTCTTCCACTGTTTTCATCAGATCCACCACGGCTTGGTCGGTCTTGGGTGGAAACAGCTCAAAAGAAAGAACGCGCTTACCGGAATTGAAAAGTTGTGATAGAGACATGCGATTTTTTGCGAGTAGCGCTTTTCGAAAAATACTAGGAATGCTGGGTTGATTCGAGGAATAGCAACTGCCACTCCCACCAGCAAATTTGCTCGGCCAATTGGGTGCACCCAGTTTCTTGGGTTACCACTTTCTCTACAAGATCAACCAACCCCTCCGAGACTGAATCTGCAGAGTTCAGTCGGTTGAGGTCAGGATTGTAGCCAGAGCCTGCGGATTTTGCTAATTGTATTAGTTGATCCGCACGTTCTACGAGAGTATTAACAAGCTGGCCGCGGACTGGAAGCTTGCGAGTTTGGCGCGTCCAGTATTTGGAATTCCAATAGTCTCCCTCGATTCGGTGCATTATTCCATGCCAGTACGAACCGACGGGATTGTGTTGGTCCTGGCTGATTTCGTGGGAACGATTCCACTGACCCGCCAGCAACCATAGCCCAGCCGCGGTGCAACTATTCTCAAGACCCTGCGATCGGATTATCGAAGCTACTTGCGACGAAGTGGTCGGGCAAGCTGGGCCCTGAGTTAACGGAAGAGGTGGAGCGGCATCAATCAACGCTAGTAATACTGCATCCGTATTCTGAGCGTTCAACAGGTCGACAGCGGGCATTTACTTCGACGATCCCGTCTTTGCTTCCTCTTTCTTTTCGTCCGCTTTATCATCACTGCCAGCCTTCTTCAAACCGTCGGCCTTTTCCTTTTCTTTGGCGTCGCGCTTCTTGGCTTCATCGGGAAGAATGATATTTGGTAGAGGCTCGTCTTCAGGCACGAAAAGGATTGACTTCGAATTCACACAATGACGGGTGTTCTTGAGTGTGAACTGTTCGCCTAAGAAGACGTGGCCCAAATGACCTCCACAATTGGTGCAGACGATCTCAACGCGCATACCATCTTTGTCAGGAACGCGAGTCACTGTGCCAGGGATCTCGTCATCAAAACTCGGCCAACCACAGTGACTATCGAACTTATCGCCACTTCGATAGAGAGGACAGTTGCATTTGCGGCAGATGTAGGTGCCTTGGCCTTTGTGATTCCAATACTCGCCTGTAAAGGCTCGCTCGGTATCTTTTTTGTTGATCACCGAAGCCTCAAGCCCCTTCAGCTTGTTGAAATCCTTGGACTTTCTGAGTTCGCCTTTGGGGTTGGCGATGAAGGGATGCTTCTTGAACATCTCTTCGATCTGTTGTTCGTGCGACAACTTAACTTCGTCCTTTTTGTCACCGGACTTTTCGGTGGTCTTATCCGCAGCCTTATCGGTAGTCTTTTCACTAGTCTTGTCGGTGGTTTTACCAGTGGCTGTCTTCGCCGAGTCGTCGGTGCCCTGGTAAATCAATGTTGCGATGCCGAATGTTATGGCTAAGAACCCAATGCGAATCATCGTCTTTCCCCTCGAACAAGAAGTGAAAACAAAAAATCTGGTGCTACTTCAACTCATGAAGTTGGGTCAGTGGGATGCGCCAAAATTCCGTTAGCATAAGAATTTTAGCGAGCCAGTTCTGGCGGATTCCACCACGGCTACTAGATCTAACTTAACCACATTGCTAGCCAGTGCAAATTCTGGCTGTCTAGCAACCTAACTTGTGGAGCACTCGATCACCAAATGCACCCGCTAATATCATAAGCCCAACCCCAACGAACGGCAAACAGAGAAATGTCAAGCTTTTCTCCGCCGCTTGTATTCTATTTTCCAGTCAACGCGGAACTTTCCGATTCGAAGGACCCTCCAAGCCTTCGGAGCCGTGTTGGCACCCACGGATCGCTCTCAGCGGTGAGAGAGATTTCCACGGTGCTGGAGTTTTCCAACTCATGTCAGCCGTTCCCAACTCATCCCATCTTAACTTTCTTGGATTAGCCTCGAAGAGTTCGACACCCGTCTACCCGGCGGCCGAAGTCGAGCTTGGCACAGTGGAAGAGGGCATTGCCGCAAATGGCGTGGCCCCCACAGGTATTGGACTTGGTTCGAACAAGCTAAGTGCGCTCGAAGCCAGTTCGCAAGATCCCGTTTCGCAAGATCCCAGTTCAGTCGATCCCAGTCTGAATTCGGCTCAGCAGCCTATCTGCCCAGCTCAACATCCAGTTCCCCCCGCTAGCCAACCCAATTTATCGCACACATCTGTTTCGGTGGCCAAGCCGCCAGTGCGTGTCGTTGTCGCTGCAAAAGGCGACAACTCAACCAAAGGCGAGCTATCCAGAGGCGACGCTGCCAACAGTTGCTCCCCGAAAGGCAACGTAACTAAGCGCAAGTTACATCGCATAGCCGAAGTTCGCGCGAGTCAGGGCATCAGCGAACGGACCATGTGCCGTCGCTTGAACATTGATGCTAAGCAACTGCGAGCCATCGAAGATCCAGAAGCCGACTTGAAGCTCTCGCAGCTTGCCATCATCCGCGAAGCGTTGGAAGTCCCTTTCGCAGACCTGTTAGTTGAGAACGACTCGCTCTCGCGACCCGTTCAGGAGCGAGCTCAATTGCTCAAGATCATGAAGACGGCGGTCTCGTTGAAGGAGTGCAAATTGGCTCCCCGCGGTGCACGACTCGCCGAGATGCTTTGCGAACAGTTAGTAGCGCTCATGCCCGAACTAGCCGAAGTTGGTGGTTGGCCCGAGTTTGGTTCGCGACGTAGCTCTGACTCGGTCGCTAGGATTCTGGAGAGCGAGATCAACACATCCAATCTGCGACCCGAGTAGACCAAGACGGCCAGCCTGCAATCTCTCGCTACCTTGAGCAGACTGTTGCTACTGTTGCGCCGTGTTAGAGCGATTCCAGAATTGAACGCAAGGGCGCAAAGGCGCTAAGCCGCAGAGAAGAAAAATTGCTGTAGTTGAGCCGCGAAGTGAATCTGCTTCTTGGACTGCGGGCGGGACGCCCGCGCACCAGCTCAAGCAGCAAACGTGAATAGAGCATTAGGATCAGACCATGATCCATGCAAAATACATCCCCACGCTCACTACGAACATAGTGATGTAGATAGCTTGGCGGCCACTGAGTTCTAACTTGCGCCCACCGCTAGCACCAAAGTGACGGCGGATGACCTGCTTCCCGTAAAGCTGCATGAATAAACTGGATGAAATCGCCAAGCCTAGAGTCACGAAGTACTTGAATGAGCCAGGACCATTCTTGAAAAATACTGTGAAGATGTGCATACCGAGCGTCAGAACCCAAGAGTACACACCAAACAAAAGGATCAAAATCGCAAAGGTCGGCTTACTACTTGTCTATCGTGTGAGATAGTTACCGGAACTGTGTCTGACCGAGTCAATGCAGCACACGCTGTAGCGAAGCATCCTAAGAAAAACACAATGCTGGGTATCCCCATCGGCCAACAACCGCGCACATTGATGGCGACTCCGGCAAAGAGAACTCCGACCGCTAGAAACGCGAGGCTAATGCATGCCGAGAACAGAGGATGTGGAAACAACCGCTTCGTTTGCCTAAGCCAAAACGGATGTTGGCGCGGCGAATTTTGAGTAATCACAATTGATCTCGGTGAGTACAGAAAGTAGTGATGAACTCTCGGTCGTTTCGTCCCGGCACCAATTCTACTCCAACAGCCTCCAAGAACTCAACGAGCTGTTTTCCAAACGCTTCGACCCTCGCTCGAGGGCCTGAAGGACCTAGGATAAAGACATCTTCTTGACGCATGCCTGGAAACGTTTTCTTCTGCTCTCCGCGCGAAGAACGATACCAGATTGCGACATGCCAATCATTCATTTCTCGTCCCGCCATCGCTGTGCCTTGCCCCGAGTTCCACTCGATGGATGAGATTGCGCTAACATCGATTGTAAAGTAGGTCAGAAACCGACTGAACATCAGATAGCCGATTGCTACAGTCTTGGCGTCGTGTTCTAGAATGGCGCGAACAAGATGTTGATTCGAATAGACTCGAAATAGATGGATGATGTACAGTCGGATTCCGCCAGCATCTCGGACGTTTTCAAAAATGATCCATGAAGCTGTGAGCAACCATAAACAACTCGCGATGATTGAAACGATATGGGTGGACTGAAATAGCAGTACGTTCGATATGCCCAGTATCGTAAAGGCTATTACAACCGAGTATCCAATGGTTGCGCCAATGGCGCCACCACTGTCTGTTATTCGCAGTTCAGCGAGTCGTGTTCGCGGGTCGTCGGCTACTTTTACTTGCACATTCAGTACTACCGCAGGGCTTTCGAGCGAGTCTACTGCTTCTCCAGCATTGGGTGTAGTTTATGAAGCTCTCTCGAAACGTAATTACTGTAATTCCTCAGTTCCAGCTTCGTGTTGCGCCTATGAAATACCGAGACATCCACATCGACAACTACATTCGCAAGGTCGTATTGTTGACCCGCCGACGTTACGACGTAGATATCAGGATACTGCTGTGACCGAAACCACTTAATGTCTGAGAATTGCGGTCCGTATCTGCTGAACTTAGGAACGTCACAAGGCAGAAAGGAGTTTTTTGTGAGCCAAGTTCGATAACGCTCAAGAGCTATCGAGTGGCCAGGCATTGGAATCGGCGAATAGCACTCGCAGACGATATTCCAGCTGAACTGAATCCTATTCTGCATCACAACAGTCAGGAGTATTCCGAAACAGGCAATCAGCATGAATAATGTCATTAACCGAAATTTTGGGATCATAAGACGGTGCTTACAGGTACTAGGCGTTGACAATCTCGCTTACCCCGTTGTCGTTATCTCTTGCTGGCATCCGAACTTCGTCCTTTGAACTCTTTGAAAAATGATCGCAAATCCCTGTTTGGATCGATTCCCGTAGGTGGAGGCAGGAAGACGACGGTCACAGATCGCTCACTGGCAAGGCGTTTCAAGCATTCCTCAAAGGCCTCTTCGCCATCAACAACACGTTTCGTTTGAGAACTGACGATGATACTAGGCAATGTCTTCTGAATAGCACAGTATTCGACATACTCCTCCAGAAATTTGATCATGGAAGTCGAATCGAATCGCTCATCCAGATCGGAAAGCAAGAATGGCTTATCCTCATCATCGATGCTAATCCACACTGTGTCACTTGGTAACCGAAGCATGACACCCTTAGAGGCGGCAGACGAATTAGGAGGCGTTTGCATGGATGCAAGGTTGGTCGACAATACGGTTAATGCAAACACCAAGAGAAAAGCCGGTGTCAATACAATGTATCGCTTCATGTATGGTTCATCCTTTCCAACATGTTGAACTGTAATGCAAGTTAAGGCCCTTCACGGATGTCACTAAGATGCTTTGTCGTTGTTAATTCTAGCCAAACTTTCCTGAAAGTTCTCCGGCGATCCGTAGAACCGCGAGCCGCAACTGGGGCAAAGCCAAGTTGGGAACTCACCCTTGGGAATAATGTGAGTCAATCCTGTCCTCCGCAAGCGACAATTGCAGTTGGGACATCGTGCTCCTCGTAACTGCCTCGACAATCGCGGAAGAAACAACAAGCCGATCAAGCCCCCGACACCTAAAGCAATTTCCCAATGCATTGAAGAAAGTCCTAATTCGAAGCTGTACGCAATAACCAGCCCTGCCGCGCAGAACGAACTTCTGCGGTCTTTCCCATTCGCCACTCAGACTTGGCCGTGCATGCGTTCGATTCAACGACCCTTACAATATACCTTCGTCCTGTGATCGCACATTCAAGTTGCATGCCTACAGTTGCGAAACTCTATCGCAATCGAAGCCAGCGTTGTATCGTGCCCTGCAATTCCTTCATAGTTCTATCGAACTCCGCTTGTGTCTTGCATTGTGAAAGCGCATCAAGCTTTTCGATAAGTCCTAATCGAAACCCAGTCTCCATTCCTTGTTCAAGCCTTGCCACAAATGCTAGAGCCCCGATTTCTCCCGCAGAGAGTTTCCTGATTTCGGCGACCTTCGACTTCTGGGTATCGATCAGCTTCTGGGCGGCATCAGCCAAATCTCGCGGTATCCATCGACCATCAATTTTGGT
>CAYWNG010000367.1:0-6875 GCA_964458685.1 uncultured Pirellulaceae bacterium | reverse complement strand
AAGTATACGTCGACGGCAGGTTAGCGACCGCGACACTGCCCATACTTACACTTACTCGACTCAATACGCACATCGATGGGCTCGTTTTCGGGCAGCGCCAGGCAACACTTGGCGGCAGTCCGGTACCTGGGTTCGACATGTCAGGATTGCTGGATGATGTCACCATTTTCGGCGCCGCATTGAACGCTACGCAAATCGAAGCGATTCGATCTGGAAGAGTGGACACTGCCGACGGCTCGCTTCGTCTATGGCTACCAATGACCGAGCTAAACGGAAGTGTGGTGAAAGACCGAAGTCGCAATGGCAATGACGGTAGACTCGCCGAGTACGGCAGCTATGCGACCACAATACTTGCGGGGTCTCCGATTCTATATTATCCAATGAATGAGTCGACAGGTCCGCTTGTCAACCTTGGTACTGGCACTTCCCTGAACGGTACGGTCAATGGTACTGTGCAACTAGCTCAAAGCAGCGTCTCCGAAAATCTCGGTAGTTCGGCTCGTTTCTCCGCAGGATTGCCGTCAAAGTTTATTGAAGTTCCAGCTATTGGCGCGCTTACGAACCTGTCCGTCGAGGCCTGGATTCGCCCAGAAGCATTGACTGGTGGAGCTGGAATTTATCCGATCTTTGCAACGAATGATTTTTTAGCGGGTGCGCTCCATCTTCAAATTCGCGAGGGGCTAGGCTTACAAGTCGGGCTGAACGGTCCTGACGCCAATTCAACAACATTCGGATCGTCTGCCAACTTCCCGCTCAATCAGTGGACACACATCGTAGCTACCTACGACAATTCATCACGCACGGTTAGCGTCTACGCCAATGGAGTTCTCCTAGGAAGTACACAGCTTGCAACGTCGTATCCATTCAACCTAACAACAGCCAGAATTGGAGCCTGGAATTTTCAGAATCGACAATTCGTCGGTCAAATCGATGAGTTCGCCATTTACGATCGCGCCATCTCTGCTTCCGATGTATCCAATCGATATGAAGCACGTCGTTCGGGTTTTGCAATCGTATCCAACGATGTACCGTTATCGACCGTCACCAGTTTTGTCGCCACCGACAATGGAAGCAACTATCGATTGCAATTACAGGTCTCCGATAAGGATGGGGGCTCTGCTTTCACTGAGCGGCTTTTCAATATCCAGAACGCGGCACCTGTTATCGGTAGCTTGAATAGGACTGGTCCTGTAGGTGGAAGCACAACGGCACCCGTTAGCTTCGGTACTTATTCGTTCAATGCGAACAGCGTGACTGATGCTGGTGCGCTGGACACCCGAACGTTCTTGTGGCAGGTAACATCCAACAACGGCCAGAAGATTTTGCCGTCGACGGAACGTACCTTCCAACTTTCGCCCGATTATGCAGGTGTTTATGTGGTGACACTGACGGCGACCGATAGCGATGGAGCATCCAGTTCGGTATCGGAAACGTTAACCGTCAATCCTATCGCCGTTATCTCTTCCCCTGTCGTCACGCCTGAGGCTGGAACAATCGTTACATTTACTTCCGACAACTCTAGTCCGCTGGCACCTGCGGGCGGGATGCAAGGAACGGATCAGTCGGCGACTCGCTTCTACCTGTGGACCATTAAGCAGGGGGCTACCGTCATCACTAGCGGTACATCTCCTGACATGAGTTTTATTCCGATCCTTCCCGGGAACTATTCGGTAGAACTCGAAGTTACGGACACTTTTGCCACCGGTGGCTCAGGTAACATCCCTTCGCCTAAAGTATCGACTAGCTTTACTGTCGGAGCCGCCAGCATTCCAACAGTTGTTGCATCTAACGCGATGGCGGTCGAAGGTGATATCGTAACCTTCAGTCTCGCCAATTTGCCTGCGATCGATGCATCGAGCACTCGCAATGTACAGTGGAACTTGACCCCATCGAGCTTTGAAATCGTTGGCCCGGATACTCGCCAAGTTGTCAATAAAGTCTTGAGCTCCAACATTGCAACGCTCACGACCTCTGGCAACCCACACGCTTTTGCCCCCGGTAGCTCCGTAATCATCACGATTGGCGACCCTGCATTTGATGGGCAATATGTGGTACTGGCTAACCCTGCACCTACATCAAACTCGTTCTCGTACAGCAGAATCAATGCAAACGTTCCATCGTCAACAGTATCGAGCGGTTCAGTTGGCCCGACAGGCGAAACTCTATCGATACGAGTCTTGAACGATGGTTCCTATGCGGTGAGCGCTACCATAACGGATTTGCTCACAATCGAGGGTTCGTCTGCTGTGCCGTTTGTACGGGTTGCTACACCTACATCTGTATCGGTCTCGAATGCGGCACCTTCAGTCGTTGCTTATAACGTTATTGGTTCGGAAAACAGTCCGCTTTCGATTCAGGCTCGTGTGACAGATCGTGGCGTTAACGACACTCACACCTACTCGATCGTTTGGAGCGACGGATCGACGAGTTCCACTGGAAACGTTTCTTCTCAGGGTCTGATCTCTGTCAACAAGACATTCCCACAAGACGGAGCCTATACCGCGACTTTAACTGTAACCGACAATCAAGGCGGTTCGCGCACACAAGTCGTCTCCATCTTGGTGAACAACACCGCGCCCGTAGCAAACAATGACGCTGGACTAAGCACTAACGAGAATACAGCCTTGACGATCTTGGCAAGCTCGCTGCTGGGCAATGATACCGACATCGGCCCGCAGGACGTGCTTTCCGTAGAAAGCGTATCTTCCGTTTCTACGAAGGGGGCAACAGTCTTACTGAATGAGAATGGTACCGTTAGCTACGATCCTAATAGCTCTGCGATACTCAATGCACTGCGATTAGGACAGTCCGTGACGGATGAATTCACCTATGTTGTTACTGACAATGCAGGTGGGATGAGTTCTGCAACGGTGACGATCACGATTCATGGTCAGAATGATAGTCCGTTAGCCTTTGCGGATAACAACACAGCGACCGAAGACCAGACGCTCGCATCGGTTAGCGGAAACTTGCTTGCGAACGACTCGGACATTGATACCGGTGATTCGCTGACCGTATCCTCCGTAAATGGTGCAAGTACAACGACGGCCAATGGGCTCTATGGAGCTTTGGTTTGGAACGCTAACGGGACATACTCGTATACATTGAATAGTAGTCTGCCGATTATCCAGCAGTTGGCAGCGGGGCAATCGCTTACAGAGACATTCGCTTATACACTCAGCGATGGAATCGCTTCGGTGGCTTCGTCCTTGACGATCAACATCACGGGAGTTAATGATGCACCAATTGCCTCTGCAAATGCAAACTTTGTGACAGCGGATTCAACGATTCGAATAGTTTCAGGTAGCTATGACGATGTCGTACTTACCGATGCTCCTGTGGCCTATTGGCAACTAAGTGAAACGGAAAGCAGCATAGCTGCTAACCGAATGGCTCCTGGAACGCCTGATGGAAACATCGTCGGGTCCATTGGTTACAATCAGTCGGGCTTGCTGGCCAACGCGCCCGATACAGCTCTACTGTTTGATGGCTCCCAAACGATTTCCATAGATGATTCGCCACTGATCAATACCTACACAGGTAACGCGACGGAAAAAACGATTGAATTGTGGTTCAATGCCCCGAACGTTCAACCTCGTCAGATGATTTACGAGCAAGGTAACGAGACTAGCGGACTAAATCTGTATCTTGACGCGGGTCAGTTGTACTTTGGCACTTGGAACGCAGGCAACTTTGGACCAATTGTTAAGACCAACGTTGCCAGCAACACCACGTACCATGTCGTTGCGGTGTTCGGTTCAAGCACAGCGACTTTGTATGTCAACGGAATTCAAGTTGCTTCGGGAACCACAAGCTTCAGTGGTATTGCTCCTCACGCTGGAGCCACATTGATCGGCGGTACCCAATCGACCCGCTTCCATGACTCGACTGCCACCTCAGGCTTTAACTTCATCGGTACGATTGATGAAGTGGCCCTGTACAATGTGGCTTTAGCAGCCTCACAGGTTGTCAAACACTATGCTGCTGCAGGATTGTTGGCTGGCGACAATGATGTCGACTCGGGGGACACTCGCGTAGTCTCTGCCGTCAACGGCTCGCCAGCTAGCGTGGGAATACAGATTTCACTACCTTCCAAGGCTCTGCTGACAGTCCAACCAGATGGATCTTACGACTATGATCCCAATGGAGCTTTCGACTATCTGAATGTCGGTGGCTCAGCTACCGATACATTCAGCTACACCATCAGTGATAAATCGGGCGCTACTTCAACGGCCACGGTCACCATCACAGTGCTCGGTAAGAACGATGCACCCAAGGCGGTGAGTCTAAGTAGCGGCACAGTGACTTTATCCAACGTAGTGGGCACATTGTCCACAAGCGATATCGACCTTGCCGACAGCCATACCTACCGCATCGTGACACAGGGCCTGATGCCGGTGACTCAGCCATTTGATATTCAAGGTTCTCAACTGGTTGTCAAAGACCGACTTGGATTAACGCTGGGAGAAAGAAGATTGGTTACGATCGAGGTGAAAGACTCGGCAGGCAGCACTTTGCTGCAGTCTTTCCTAGTTACCATCACCGAAGTGCCTCCTCAAGTTGGCGTGACATCAACGGAGGTTACCACCAGTAGCGTCAAGTTCCAATTCAACGATGCTTTGGATCTATCCGTATTGAATCTCTATGACGGTACTGATGCATCTGTTGATGCTGCCGATATGACAATCGTTGGCGCTACAGTGGGACCAGTTAAGGGGTCGATGTTGTGGGATGCGGCTACGAGGACAATCACTTTTGTTAAGACGGGTGGACCGCTAGCAGCAGATAGCTATACAGCCACTCTCTTCAGCCGTACGGATGGGTTCAAGAGTTCCTCTGGCCAGTTGATCGATGGCGATAGTGACGGGCAGGCTGGTGGTAACTTCGTCATGAACTTTGGAGTCAGCGCTTCTACAGACCGCGTTCTTTCGGTTCCTGACTTTGCTCGGGGAGCCACATCCACTGCGGGGCAAAGCGTGAACTTAGCCTTCGACAATGGAAACCCCGGTATCCCTATCACTCTCAGCAATGGTAGCGATGTTTTAGCTCTTGACTTCGATGTTGTCTACAATCCGAACTTGATCGATTTCCATAGCACCTTTGTCAATGTGTTGCCAAGTGGATGGACAACGACAGTCAATCTGATCTCAGCCGGTCGAGTTCGCCTATCGCTTTCCGGAAGTACGCCTCTGGGTAATGGTCCACAAGTGGTGACGCGTCTTTTGGCAAGCATCCCAGCCAACACGCCTTACGGCGCCTCGGATCAGATTCGAATAGAGAATCAAAAGATCTACACTCAAGCCGGAGGAAACACGCCGGTGCCATCGGTTGCTGATGCTGGCTTGCACAAGGCAGTGTTCGCGGGAGATACCAATGGCGATGGATTGTACACCGCTCAGGACGCAGGCTGGACATCGGGAATTGTCGTCGCCAACTACAGTGGCTTTGACGCCTACAATTGGACTGACCCGACTATCGTGGCTGATGTGAATCAGAATGGTAGTCTGGACGGGCTGGACGCTTCATGGATTGTCCGCAAGGGACTCTCTCCAGCGCTGCAACCAGAGATCCCCAATCTGCCTGCGGGAGGTTTGATTATCCCAGCGGGAATTGATCCAACGATTGCTGTCGACTCTGGCGTCGTGACTCGCCGCGGAGCAACGGTGAATGTACCAGTTCGAATTACGGACAACGCTCAAGGGCTGTTTGGTGTCGACTTCTTTGTCGATTACGACACCAATGTTCTGGATCTAGTAAGTGGTCTGAATCAGAACAGTGTCAATGTTGCCGGTATGTTCCTGAGTGAAAGCGGTTGGACAATTGACTCGTTTGTTGATGACAACTCAGGAAAGTTGCGAGTCGCAGTTTATCGCGCTAGCCCATCGACATCCACGCAAGGCGCAATTGCAAACATTCCGTTCGTGGTCAAACCCAACGCAGCCTTTGGGACCAGTATCCTTAACACCTCTGGTTACACGAACGTTCCGCCATTCACATTCAGCTTCCAGAATGGATCGGTGATTGTTGAGAACAGCCCACCGACCAACATTGTATTGAACCAAAATACAGTCCTGGAAAATTCCAATACTGCAGCCGCAGATCTGCTGTTCGGACAACTAGCCTCTGAGGACATAGATCCAGTCGATTCCTATCTGTATGAGCTAGTCTCTGGCACGGGCGATACGGACAATACTAGATTCAGGATCTTGGCTGATCAGATTCTCCTCAAGCAAGGCGAGGTCCTGGACTTTGAAAGTAAGCCGAACTACTCGGTGCGAGTTAGAACTACAGATTCTGGTGGGGCGCAGTTCACTAAACAACTTATCTTGAATGTCACCGACGTCGACGAACCGGTCGTATTGAGCGTTGCCAATTCAAACGTCTCAGGCAACGTACTGTCTACTTTGACCAATTCGGGAACGTGGAGCGATCCAGAGAATCGTACCGTCAACTTGAGCGCGACATTGGGAACCGTTGTTAAGAATGCCAATGGAACGTGGAGTTGGTCATTCACACCATCAACCAAGTTGACCAATCAGCTAGTCACGCTCACTGCCAACGATGGCGTCAGTTCATCGACCACTAGCTTTACCATCACCTCTAGAGTAGCAGTCACCAATCGCCAAGTCTTCTACAAGGGATCGGGCTATGCATCGGTTGGTGGTGTTAACGCGGCTTTAGATACTAGCAAGACGCTGATAGAGTCTGGGCCAACGGCACAAGTGACGACGTTTGCGAATGTAGTCAACTACTCTCGCGGTATCAACGGCTTGGTTTTTGACGTTGCTGGCTTAGTTGGTACGGCATTAACTGCTTCGGACTTTACCTTCAGGATGGGCAATACCAATACGCCAAGCGGTTGGGCAGCCGCGCCA
>CAYWNG010000366.1:0-6886 GCA_964458685.1 uncultured Pirellulaceae bacterium | reverse complement strand
CGTTAGGCTCCGGTTCCTTGGGATTTGAAGTTAGTCGTTGACGAAAACAACATTTTGCCTGATCGAAAACTGCGGAATAACGGCTTTTAAATGCAGGCATAACCGGACGCTAACGCGTTGCGGCTAGTTCAGAACGGCCATCGGCCACCTAAGCAGGCCCATCTCGTAAGCGTCCGGTTTTGACAATAGTAACGGAACTAGGTTTCCGGCGATCGGCTAAGTATGTGCCCCGGTTGATCGCCGGAAACTGACTACTTCACAGTCTCAATTCCCTGTCTCAATTCACAGTCTCAACCCTGTTGCAATCTATCAAGCCTAATCGCCAAGCAGATTTTGCTTCGCATCATGATCATGGTTGTTCCCATCGCGTTTCTTTGCGAGCTCGCTTTCGATATTGCGTTCATAGGGTCGCAGGATTGCCAACACGACCAGCGCTAATAGCGTGGACCATATCGCTACGTGATAGGCTTTCAAGCCGCTTGCAACTCCGACACTTGAGGAAAGCCACACGGTCGCCGCAGTTGTCAACCCGCGTATCTCTGCTGGCTGTCCCAACTTGAGTATCGCACCTGCTCCGATAAATCCGATCCCCGAGGCAACGCCTTGGACAACACGCGTTAGATTGTCGTCACTTCCACTAAAGACTTCGCGAGCTGCTAAAACGAAACAGGCCGAGCCCATCGAAACTAACATGTGCGTTCGAACGCCTGTTGTTTTCCCGTGTAAGAGTCGCTCGACTCCTACCAAGCCTCCCAACGCCAGTGCCAATGCCAGTGGAATTAAGGTGTCGACAATTCCAAGCGACACGACGATCTGTTGGTACATGACGTTTTTCCAAATGAAGAGTATTAGTTCTCGTCGTCCAACAGACCTTTGACGAACTCCTCAGGATCAAAGATAGCCATATCGCCAAGCTTCTCACCCAGCCCAACCAGCTTGACGGGCAAGTTGAACTGCTGACAGATAGGCACAATCACGCCGCCTTTTGCCGAGCCATCGATCTTGGCGAGAATGATTCCTGTGCATCCTGCGGCTTCGGAAAATCCACGAGCCTGACTGATTGCGTTTTGCCCAGCGGTCGCATCTAAAACTAACAAGACTTCATGCGGCGCTTCGGGAATATGCTTGGCGATCACACGACGAATCTTTTGAAGCTCTTGCATCAGATTACTCTGCGTTTGCAATCGACCTGCCGTATCAATAATGCAGACATCGTAGTTCTCCGCTGCCGCTCGCTGACTCGTTTGAAAGGCCACCATTCCAGGATCTGATCCAGACTTAGCAGTGACAATATCGCAGCCAATCCGTTCCGACCAAATGGTAAGCTGTTCGACCGCCGCCGCGCGGAACGTATCACCTGCGCCTAGCAGAACTCGGTTGCCTTCTTGAGTCAACTTATGAGCCAGCTTGGCGATCGAAGTTGTCTTACCCGATCCGTTCACGCCGACCACCAAGTAAACCGTCGGTCCCGATTCAGCCCGCTTGATCTCGGTGCCTTGTTGAGTCAACGCCTGACGAATTTCGCCTCGAACGATGGAGACGATATCGCTGAACTGAACCTTGCGAGCTCGGAATTCATTGCCGATACGTTCGCAGATCTGCTTGGCCATCGGTCCGCCCATATCGGTGCGGACCAAAAGCGCGAAGAGTCGCTTGAGAAACTCATCGTCGACCAGATCTCCGTCCGATTTCAAAAGATCGCGGATGTCGGTGTTCAGAGCCTTACGAAATCCAGACAAAGCAGATTTGATACTGCCCCAAACGCCCGCAGATTTTCCCGACTCGTCAGCACCCGAGCTCTCAGCCTTGGGCTGTTCTTTTTTTCGATTCCAAAATGCCATTTAGTTCAACTCACAGGCTTCTTCATAGTGTTCGTAAAGTTGCAGCAGCTTGGCTTCAAGTGTGGCCAGTTCTTCTTGCAACTGCTTGATACGGCGTCCATCGCGGAGCACCTCAGGCTGCATCATCTCTTGATGGATCTCTTCGATGCGAGTCTCTACAGTCGTGATCTCGTCTTCAATCTGCGAAACTTTGCGGTAAGGATATTTTCGCTTGCGTTTTGTATTGGCTGAATCCGAGCGGGACGACCGGGTACCGTCATTCGAACTCGAGGAGCTTGTCGAATTGCTCGAGGCTGGAGAACTTTCGCTCGATGACTTCACGCCGTTTGCATTCGACTTCTCTTTCGCTGCTTGCCCTACTGCTCCGCGATCAGCAACAGCCAATCCTTCTTTCAACCAATGTTTGTAAGTATCGTAATTGCCCACGATCTTACTGGCAGTACCGCTGCGAAGCACCAGCAAGTGATCGGCGACCGCGTTGACCAAATAACGATCGTGCGTGACCAAAATCACCGTTCCATCGAACCCGGCAATCGCCTCTTCAAGCGCATGACGCGACCACAAATCCAAGTGATTCGTGGGCTCGTCCAGAATCAGCACATTGGCTTCCATGGCGCTGAGCAATGCCAACATCACCCGATTGCGTTCGCCTCCAGATAGCTGCCGCAGCGGTTTGAGCACGATCTCGCCCGACAACCCGAACGCTCCCAAGATATCGCGTCGAGCACGGTCGTCTAAATCGCGGTGAGGCACACGGATTGCCTCCGCGGCACAGATGTCGTGATCCAGCTTGGACAGAAGCTGGTCGAAGTAACCAATGCGCAGGTTCACGCCAAGCTCAACCTTGCCTTGATCCAATGGACACTCACCTAACAAGCACTTGAGCAGCGTTGACTTACCGGAACCGTTCGAACCCAGGATAGCCCAGCGTTCGCCGCGTTCAATCTGAAAGTTCAGCTTATCAAACAACGGTCGATCAAAGGCTTTCGCCAATCCAGTCGCTCGAACAACGATGTCACCCGTGCGAGTCGCCGGTGGAAAGCGGAACCGCGGAGTGTGAATCTCGCGAGGTCGTTCGACAAGCTCGATTCGATCCAGCTTCTTACTGCGATCCTTGGCTTGCGTGCTCTTCTGTCCGTAATGATGTTTGCGAACGAACTCTTCCAGCTTGGCAATCTCTTCTTGTTGTCGTTCGTGCGTTCGCCGCTGAACTTCCAGTCGCTCAGCCTTTTGATGCACATAGGCCGAGTAGTTTCCTTTGAAGCGATCGATGCGACTATCGACCAACTCCAAAACGACATTGGCCGTTTGATCGAGAAAGAAGCGATCGTGGCTGACTAAGAGAAAGGCGCCGGGCCAAGCGTTGAGAGTCTCTTCGAGCCACTCGGTCGATTCGATGTCCAAGTGGTTATTGGGCTCGTCCAAGATCATCAAGTCGGGTTGCTGTAACAACAGGCTGGCCAACATCAGTCGGTTTTGTTGCCCACCGCTTAACCTCTGCGCGGGTCGATCATTCCAGTCAGGAGAAAATCCAAGCCCCTGCAAGACTCTTTCGACGCGGTGCTCCCAGTTGTAGGCATCTTCTTGGTGCAGCTTGGCTTGCAAGCGATCGTATTGTTCGAGCAGTTCTTCGTGGCGCTGCGAGTCCGATTCTTTGGCCAGCTCAGCCGCTATCTGCTCAGCCTCCGATGCCATTCGCGCGACGTCACCGATCGCCGCGGAAGCGACAGACCAAACCGTATCTTCCGGCGCGAATTCGGGATGCTGCTCCAGGTAGCCGACCGAGCCTCGCGTGGGCATTTCAACCGAACCGCTATCGCTGGAGAGCTGCCCGGTCAAAATCTTCAGCAGCGTGGTCTTGCCGACGCCGTTGGGACCGACCAGCGCGACGTGGTCTCCCGAACGAATTTCCAAGCTCGTTTCGCTCAGGATCTCGCGATCACCATATCTTTTCGAGATTCTTGAAGCTGACAGCAGTACCATGAAACGTACGAAACGACCAAAAACCGAGTTGAGTTGCGGAGTGAGCCCAAGGGGAAACGCCCAATTCTAGCCGCAGAGCTGAGAATTAGTAGGTTTGTTGAGGGTAGTTTCCCAACTTGCCGTTTGACTGTTTAATTCATGGAGTACGGCTAAATTCATGATTTAGAGGTCGCCAAACTTGCAATTCGTGTTGCTTACCTCACCGAACACACTTTTTTCTGGCTCAACTGTCTTCAATGCTCAGTTTACAAAGCGTAACATCCGACCAATGGCTAGCTCAGGTTGACAAGTATCTCGACGAGATCCTGGTCGATCACGCGCATTGCGAACACAAAGCGGCCGCTGTAGCGATGAGCCTGCTGGGGGCGTATATCGAAAATCGTGAGCTGTGCGAGGAGATGACCAAGATCGTTGAAGAGGAACTCGAGCATTTTCACATGGTGCTCGACCTCCTGCAGAAACGAGGCATCGAATTCCGCCTGCAACCGCCTGGCCACTACGGACGCGAGCTAAGGCAGTTGGTGCGTCCCAACGAACCAGACCGAGCCGTCGATCGTCTGTTGATCGGTGGGCTAATTGAGGCGCGGAGCTGCGAACGCTTCAGCCTGTTGGCTAAGCATGTCAAGGACAAAGAGCTAGCCGAATTTTACGAAGGGCTCTTTGAATCGGAAGCTCGACACCACAGCACCTACGTCCGTCTCGCGAAACAGTTTGCCGATGCTGAAGTTGTCAAAGCGAGGTTGAACGAGCTTGCCGCTGCCGAGGCCGAGATCATTGCTAAAGGAAATCCCTTGCCGAGAATGCACAGCTAAAGAAAACAGCCGCACGCCGTCCTCACCAACCTCACGTCTGCAATCACTTCACATAGACATCCCATGCCCGAAGCCACCGAATCACATGCAGACTTGATTGCACAGTTAAGTAAGATTGCACAACTTTGTTGGCACCGCGGATGGACGCGCGCTGGGTCGTGTAGTTACAGCCAAGTGTTAAAGCTTCAGCCTTTGCAGTTGCTAACGACAACTACGTGTAATTGCCGAAGTGCCCTTGGTCCTAGCGATTTTTCAATCGTCGATGATGGGGCGATGTCTGATGCGAATAGTACAGCGGCCTCGTATCAAGCTGATGCCGCCATTCATGGTTGGCTCACCAAGCATCGAAACAGCGATGCGACTCCGGCAAATGCGATTCTACAAACACAAAGCGTTTGGTCAGGATTGTTGGCAGATCGATTCAACACGCTAGATGGAGTGCTGTTGGAGGATCACCAATTGCTCGGCAGTCTCGCAGGGCCGAATAATAGTTCAAAATCAGATCGATCCGCTGCTCGGGCCGTCTGGTTGCCGATCATTCCGCGCGGCAAGGACTCAGTTGAGCAACTTGCGTTGATTGAAAAGGCTCTACAATTTCAACCTTCGGACTGCTCGCCGCCCACGGCAATGATTATTCAGCATCACAGCTTATTCACCTGGGCTACGGACATTGCAACGGCGTATCGCCAAGTCGAAATCTTCGAGTACTTCTGTGAGTATTTAGTCCGTAAAGCGGGGATTAGTTAGTGGCTCGGGTAGGACCTTATCTGCCGGAAAGGACCGAGGTTGACGTTCCAATGCAATCGCGACATTCAAAAACGAAAGCCACCCCCGAAGTCAGTTTCATCAATTCACAGCTTTCCATTCGCGCAACTGAACTTTGTAGCCATGTCCAACGTGGTCAAACCCGGCAGGAATTTGACCTACCCGAACCGCTGGACTGGCTCGGGTAGGTCCTTATCTGCCGGAAAGGACCAAGGTTGACGTTCCAATGCAATCGCGACGTTCAAAAACGAAAGTCACCCCCGAAGTCAGTTTCATCAATTCACAGCCTTCCATTCGCGCAACTGAACTTTGTAGCCATTGTCCCCTGTGGTCAAACCCGGCAGGAATTTGACCTACCCGAACCGCGTATTGGGCTTCCCGTTTCAGTTCGCGGCTACAAGAATAGTAATGCGTTGGTGGGTTTCGTACCTCAACCACACCCTACCAGCAATTTTTGGAGCTCTACTACATGCCACCCAGTTCGATCGGATCGCTGCCTCTGAAATGGCATGGTGGAAAGACCTACCTGGCTAAGTGGCTGATCGATCTCTTTCCGCCTCATACGCACTATGTCGAGCCGTTCTTTGGCGGTGGTTCCGTTTTGTTTTCCAAGCCGAACTCGCTAATCGAAGGTCATTCCGAAGTAATCAACGATCTGAACGGCGAGCTCACCAATTTCTGGCAAGTCCTTCGCGATCCTGGTCATTTTGCCGAGTTCACGCGGCAGGTTGAAGCAACACCTTTTTCAAACGTCGAGTTTGATACGGCTTGCGAGTTGCAATCGACCGATCCAGTTCAACGAGCTTGGGCCTTTTTTGTTCGCTATCGACAATCACGACAAGGCTTGGGAACCGTCTTCGCTACGACTTCGCGCTCACGGACTCGTCGTGGAATGAACGAGCAGGTTTCATCGTGGCTTTCGGCTGTTGAAGGATTACCGGAGATTCACGCGCGCATGAAGCGAGTGCTGATTTTTAATGAAGACGCCTGCAAGGTACTTCGTCGTGAAGACAGCCCACACACATTCTTCTATCTCGATCCACCCTACGTTCACGAAACTCGAACAGCTAAGCAATGCTACGAGTTCGAGATGGACCACGAGCATCACAAGCAGCTTCTCGACGTTCTCTCAGAGCTCAGCGGCAAATTCTTGCTCAGCGGTTATCCTCATCCGCTTTACGACCAGTACGCCGAGCGTCACGGCTGGTTTTGCGAGAAGTTAGAGATCGACAACAAGGCTAGCTCGATGAAAGAGAAGCCCATCAAGACGGAATGCGCTTGGATGAATTACAAACCGGAACTCCCACCTGCTTCGCCTGCAAGCAAGCCTGAGCAATTGTTTTCGTCAGAGTCGTAAGCAGCGGTCGCAACCCGACGCGTTAGTTTTGAAGTTGCGCTTTTTGGCTCTATCACAACCCGAAGCGTTAGCGAGGGACCGACTTTTTCTGCGTTTTCCGGCCAATTCCAAGCGTCCCTCGCTAACGC
>CAYWNG010000365.1:0-6891 GCA_964458685.1 uncultured Pirellulaceae bacterium | reverse complement strand
GTACTTCGATTCCAGTTTGGTAACTTAGATAGTCTCACGCACATAAAACGGAAACTTCTTCGGAACCAGAAACTGCTCGTCTGGCTTTCGGTCCAGAGCTTGATTGATGGCGCTGAGCAATTCCAGCCACATCAGCCGACGATCGCGACTGCCGCTGACCTCGCTGCCAATCTTCGTAAGCAGTTCTACTTGGCCAACTTGCTTTTTGTCTTCGGCAATCTGAGAATCGCTGGCACTCTTAGTGGAATCTGCACTGGCCAAAGCTGGCTTCCACTTGTCTGGATGCACTTGGCTGAAGCGACTACCGGCGGGAAGCAAACTGCCCGCCATGCCCAACATCAACGTCGCAGCGGCGGCCACTGTCCAGGGCTTTTTGGCGCGAATCATCCGCTCGGTAAACATCTCCTGCGGAATCAAGTTGGTGTAGACCGCAGAACTGTTCAATCCTTGCAGGCACAATCCGTATACCGAAGCAAACGAAGTAATGTGATCATGGAACGCTGGTGAATTGATAACCTCTTCGCCACTCAATCTGGCAAACTTGTCAACCACCGAAACATCCATCGCCAGGTTCTTGTTGAGGTACTGAGTCAAACCAGGCAGCTTGACAGAGTTACCCAACATCAGCAACAATCCAATCTCAGCCTTCTTGTTCAAGGTCTTGAAGAACCCAATCGACCGTTGGACTTCAGTAACCAAGTCGTTGAACACCGGTCGCATAGCTTGGAAGATCAACTTAGGATCGTCAGCTTCCATCGCGTTGCGTTTCAAGTGCTCGGCTTTGGCAAATGTCAGCTTAAGATCTTTGGTCAACTGTCGCGTGAAGTGATTACCACCCAGTGGCATGCTGCGCTGCCACACTCGATAGCCGTTGGTGATGATCAAGTCTGTCGCATCCGTTCCCATCGCAAGAATCACGACGGACTTGGGTGGATGATCTGAGTCATAGTGGTCTTCGTCGCTTTGAATAAGCTGCTTGTCGTAGGTCACCGCGTTGTAGATCGAAAGCGGCGCTAACTGAAGCATATCGATCTCGATGTCGCATTGCTTCATCGGCTTGAGCGTTCGATACACAGCGTCTCGCTTCATCGCGAACAAGCCAACTTCGCTCTCCAGCGCGAAACCGTTTTCGATCTGACCACCAGCCATCAACTGGTAATCCCATACCACATCTTGAAGATCGAAAGGAATCTGTTGACGAGCTTCGTACTTGACGATGTCGCCCACCTTCTTCAGCTCGACTGGCGGTGGCTTGAAGAACTTGGCAAGACCGTTTTGACCAGGCACACTCAATGCCACCTTGGTCTTCTTCAAGCTGTTGCGACCGATGAAGGTCTGCAATGCTTCGTGTACCATCGTCTCGGGATCAGCTTCAGGCTGTGTAAGAATCTTTGGGTACTCGATGTAGTCAAACGCTTCAGCGATGACTTGATCACCTTCCATCCGACATCGCAGTGCTTTAAGTGCTGCTTGTCCGACATCGATACCCCAAACTGAAGTCGATTTCGCCATTTGATTTTTCCTGGTTTCGAATTGTCCACCGGCGCATGTTGAACCGAGTCAGTTCGGTCTTTCCAACATGCTGATGACGTTACTACAGACGAAATTGAAGAGCTATTTGATAAGATTAGGTTGTATGGTAGCGTCCTTCCATACAGAATATCTCAGCTTGCCGAGAGAATCCGGCAAACTACCCTCGCCTTTTTAACTGTATCGAAAGAGCCCCCCTCCTGTCAAATTTCCTAGGCATCCAAGCCAAGATTTTGAGCCTTTTTCCCCGAGGCGACCGGCATTTTGCCCCGCTTGTTGGTTCCGAACCAGCCGCGTCGCTACTGCCTGCCCTTTTGGGCTCTGATCACAAACCAGCCCGAAAAGGACCGATTGTACCGATTCGATCGATTATCTCTGCATCGCAGCAAACATGCTTAGCTGCACAATTCCAACGATTTAAGGCTTTCTTGTCCCTCGTTCTAACGCTGGCTGTGCTGGTCTTGGGCAGCCTTGATTCAAACTACGCTTGCGGACAACAAGCCAAGCAGCCGACGCCAAGCGAAGAATCGGCCTCAGATTTGATTCAGCGTATGGAGGCGGCCCGCGCGGAGCTTCAGAAGCAGCACACCAGCGTTCGCGCAAAGGGGCGTGTCACCGGCTGGATTCAAACGCCTAGCAGCTCTGATCCACAACATAACTTGGATGCAGAACTGATCATCATGACCGATGGTCCCAAGTTTCACTTGCAGTTGCTCCACGCGCCTCAGCCACAAGCTACTCCACCTCAGCCCGAACGCCTTGAGATGGCAGTCTTCGATGGGAAGAACATCTACTCGTTCTACTCCTCTGGAGGCACTACACGCGGCGGAGTCTTCTTCGAATTCTCGCAATCAGCCGTGCTGCGATCGACAGGATTTCCATTCTCTACATTGATCAACTTCTGGGATGACGCCATCACGCTGAAAGAGCTTGATAGTCGAGCGATCACGTTGACGGACTTGGGCACTCACGGTTACATCATGAAGGAAGATCGAGCCACCTATGTTCGCCAAGTCTTTCTGGGACGCGAGAGTGATCTGGATATCGAACGCGTCGCATTACGTCATCCTGGAGCCGCGGTGGCTTTTCGCGAACACTGGCTGAAATGGCAAAAGACAAACGATGATGTGCACTACGTTCAGCACTATGTGGTTCGTCATCGTTACGCAATTAAGGACGCTCCCGAAGGTCAGATTATCGCTCGACAATACGAAGTCGATTTTGATCAGTTTAGTCACGATGTGAAGCATGACCCTAAGTCATTCACGCTCGATGGCATCGGTGTCCCAGTCGGTACTGTGTTCACCGACTATCGCAGAAATATCAAGGGCAAGCGAGCGCTGATGAAATGGAATGGAACTACGTTGGACGAGCTTCCTGAGTCAGACTCGCCGTGAGTTAACCCGCTGTGAGTTAGCCCCGCTCGCCCTGAGTTAACTGACTCCAAGAAACCGTCTCACTGTGAACATTTATCGATCGCGAACAGTTATCGATCGCGAACAGTCAAGCCTTCTACTGAGTCGGATCGATAGCGTCGGAGGGTTGAGGGGGCCTAGATCTTTCCATCGATAGATCGCGCCGAAGAGGAACGGTGTACATGTACAGCATGTGAAAACCATCGGGATTATTCTCCGTCGGTGCGTTCACTCGAACCACTCGCTGTGGTCGTACTTGCTCGATCCAATAATCCTGACTGACAATTCTTGACCCCGGTTTCATCTGTTCGAATTGTGACTCAAGCTTTGCGACCATCCATGGAAGTAAGTACATCATGGCAACTGTGCATTGGCTTAGGTCAACTGTGAATACGTCTTGTTCGCGAAACTCAATTCTCTCTGAAACACCGCTTGCCGTCGCGTTAGCAATCGACTCTTTGATTCGCTCAGGGTCGATGTCAAAGCCGACCCCTAGACAACCACTGTGCTGAACCGCCCCGATGACGATACGCCCATCGCCGCAGCCAAGGTCATAGACCATGTCCTCGGCAGTAAGCTCGGTAATCTCGGCCATCTTTTGAACTGCAGTTGACGTCGACGTAATGAATGGTGCGTTAATCCACGTCCATCCAGCGGGTTGGCTGAGTTTCCCACTGATCTCCAAATTCGAAGACCTAATCAACCATAAAGACAAACAGGCTATGGCCAAACCAACAGCAATCAGAGCAGCAACTAGTGTGGAAAAAAGTTTAGACGTGCTTTTGAGTTTCAAGGAAACCTCCTTTGGTCCGACGGCTCGTATCGGCTCGTATCGGCTGACTTACCGTCGGATCGAATGCAATCAACTCTTAACTATTTGACTTCCAACTGAAAGTTGCGGAAGCGGACTTCGGTAGGACCTCCAGAATGCAGTTGAAGAGCGAAGATCCCCTCGCGTGCTCCGTCAGGATCATCAAGATCAACGCAAAGCTGGCCATTGATCCATGTTCGAATCCGACTACCAGTAGCTTCGATCTCATACATGTTCCATTCTCCCGACTTCACATGCTTTTCGCCACTCTCCTTCCAAAGCAGTTCACGCCCGTGCTCCTCGTAGAGCTTCC
This sequence comes from uncultured Pirellulaceae bacterium, assembly GCA_964458685.1. Lineage (GTDB taxonomy): Bacteria > Planctomycetota > Planctomycetia > Pirellulales > Pirellulaceae > Aureliella. Next base: position 2,822 of record CAYWNG010000365.1, on the reverse strand, counting down.
CCCACCAACCAGCACCGACGTCAGCTTGATAGCCAGCTACGTCGCCATTATCAACGGCTTTACTACGGAATTGAACACCACTGTTACCTTCGTTCTTCACAAGCTTGATCTCAAACGTCAGCTTGAAGTCGCGAGTCAACATGTCGCTTACCAAGAATTCGTTGCGAGCGAGCCCCTTGCTCAAGCCGACAAGCTCTCCATCTTGAACTTGCCAAAGCTCCTTGTTGCCATTCCAGCCTTCGAGAGTCTTGCCGTTGAAAAGCTGAGCGGCATTCTCGGCGGTGGCCAATAGCGGCGATTGCGACTTGCCTCGTAGGTAACCAATCAAGCTGCGAACTTGATGCTCAGTAAACTGATTCAATTGATCCTCAGGCATCATGGAAAGCTCGCTTTCCTTGCGACTTTCAATCTCTTCCTTGGGCACAACAACTGTGGTCTCGGCAGTTTGAATCGTTACAGCGTTATCAGTCTCGCCGCGCACAATTCCCGTGATGATCTGCCCACTGTCCGTGAGGATTACAGACTGTCGATACTCTTTTGCCATCACGGCGCTGGGATCGACAATGTTCTCCATCAAGTACTCCATGTTCGATCGGTTTGAACCAGTGATATCCGGCCCTAACTGTTGTCCGATGCCGTAGAGAGTGTGGCAACGCTGGCACGTCTTAGCAAACAGCGCACGTCCGAGCGCCAAGTCTGGAGCTGGTAGATCACTACGCTCGACCAATGCAGTGTAGCGCTTAATCAGCTCGGCTTTCTCTTTCGACGACTTGCGAACTTGCCCCCAAACTTCGCCCAGTTGTTTGGTTAACTGTTCGTCCGCAAGATACTCAAGTTGGCGAGCCAAGTCGGCTGTCAAATCCGCCGAAGCGATCTTCTTTTCCGCGATCGCGGTCAACATCAGTTTAGCGCTGGCGGTGCGACTGCAAAGCGTTGCGATAGCCGATCGACGTTGCGATGCCGTCAGCTTGGTGTACTGGGCAATCAAGGTTGGGCCCGTCGATGGTTCGTCGTATTGAGCCAGCCCGCGAATTGCTGCTTCAGTCAGTTCTTCGGTACTCGCCGAAGCCTTTTGAACAATGGCAATCAACGAACTTGCCAACTGCGGATCTCCAGCAGCCAGCAGTGCATCGAGCGCCGATAAGCGAAGCTTGAGATCCGATTTGTCATCGCTGAGTTGCGATCGCATCGACTTCATCGCGGATGCGTCACCAAAGATCACACCTAGGCCGGTCGCTTGGCTGACTACATCCTTGTCAGTGCTCTTGCTGAGCTTGGCATAGATCTTTTCCCAGCCGTCAGGAGTTTCCGCCTTGCGCTTTCCAGCTAAGGCAGCTCGAATTGCAGTTAGGAATGTGCGTTGCAGTTCGGCGGTTTCCACTTTTTCTAAGCCAGCGACCAGACGAGCGATCGCAGGTGCACCTCCTGATCCCGCCACTCGCTTCAGCATGAAATCGCGAAGCAGCGGAATGGAATTGCCTGCTGACATGCCCAGCGCTAACGCTCGATCAGCGTCGACCTCGGCCAAGGGTTCCATCGCATACCAATACATCAATGGAAGGTTGTGGTCCTTGGCATCCTCGGGGCGAATTAGGTTCGAGACGATCTCCCAGCGGTTTGCCGGTGCAATCCGATTCGCAATCGACGCGACTGCCAAGCGAACGATAGGCGAATCATCTTTGGCCATCGAAGTAAGCTGTGCGAGTGTGTCCGCGTTGGGCTTGAAGCCTTGGCCCTGCAACTGCAACTTCACAGTCCAAGCTCGCACATTGGCGTTCGTATCCTTCACGCCATTTTGAACTACCGATGCATCCATCGCCCCAATGCAATAAAGTGACCACAGCGCGCGAAGCCGGCGACTTGCATCGTCGTGTGTTGTGGCAATCGTGCGAAGTGTGTCGACAGCCTCTTGGGCGAGCTTGCCTCGGGTTGCTCGCTCCTGTAGCAAACGTCGAGCGTGCCGAACGTACCATTCGTTGGCGTTCAGCGTTAGCTTTGCCAGTTCGACATCCGACGATTTGCCGAGGTCAACTTGGCTGGGCTCAAGCTTTCCATAATGCACCTTGTAGATACGTCCATTGCTTCGATCATGCACTTCGACTTCGGTGCGATGGCAAGCTTGCATGTCGTACCAGTCGATGAAGATCACATTGCCATCGGGACCGTATTGCAAGTTAAGGATCTGCGAAGCTTGATCGTGCGTCAGCAGAAAATCCGGAGCGTGCTTGCCGATGTAACCCGAGCCGTTTGGAACCAACAGATCGACGTTCAAGCGTTGTCCATGAATGTTATTCATGAAGATCGCGCCGTTGTATTCCTTGGGCCAGCGTCCTCCTTGGTAGACCATGGCTCCGGCATGAGCGTGACCGCCTCCGGCCGCATCCGACTTGCTATTGCCGCTATGAGGAGTCGCTCCCAAGTAGTGCAAGTGATCGGCGATCGTTGGAATGTCGGCGTAAGTGTGCGGATTGAAGTGCTGGCCAGCTTGGCGTTGATAACGAGCCTGAGGAATGATGTGGAACAGGTGCGGAATTACGCACGCAGTCGAGAATGAGTCGCCCATTTCGTTGAAGTCAAAGCCCCAAGGATTGCTGGTTCCATGCGCAAAGACTTCAAAGGTGTGAGCCGTGGGATGGTATCGCCAAATTCCAGCGTTGATCGGCGTTCGATCTTTGTCGGAGGTGCCTGGCTTACCAACTTTGGAATGTGTGAACACGCCGTGGCATCCGTAAAGCCAACCATCGGGCCCCCATGAAAATGTATTCAACGTTTCGTGAGTGTCTTGGTAGCCCCATCCGTCCAGAAGTATCTGCGGCTCGCTA
>CAYWNG010000364.1:0-6895 GCA_964458685.1 uncultured Pirellulaceae bacterium | reverse complement strand
TTCGATCAGATGGGCGGCTACAGCCTACAGCAATCTTTGCCACTCTGGGCTAAGCTAAATGCGGTATTGGCTGTCCTTGCTTGCTGGATTGCTCTGCCTTTGCTGCTTTCGCTCAACGTGTTTTCGACAAGTCGGTTGCTGCGAGAGTTCGTTACGTGGGGCACCATGGCTCTAGCAGCTTGTTTGTCCATTGCCACAATGGACCAGCCCTCGGCCATCTGGATTGTGGCTATGATCGCGACCTATGGATTCATCGTCCTTTTGTCGCTTGCATTAAGGCATTTCCGCAACTCGGCCATGCTGGAGGCGTTGGCTTTGCCTCAGTCGATCTCGCGAACGTCTACAGGCACACTGATTGCCTTGATGGGCGTCGGTGCCGTCTTTTCAATGGCTCTAACCGCGTGGACCACGATGCTTGGGCGCTACGGGACGGCTGCCGTCGTTCCGACGATGCTGGTAGGCATAGTCCTTGCCGGAATCAGCGCGAGCTTTGCATTATTTGCCTTTAAAATTATCGTCCCCGGTAGGTTGGCCTTATGTTTGTTTTGGATCTGTTCGATCAGCTTGGGCGTTTACTTGATTCACATAGGCAAAGCAATTACGTTTCGCGCCGGAGTCCAATACGACTTCACGCTTTTCCAATTGGCCTTTGAGATTGTCTTTGGCGTGACGAGCCTCGTAACGCTATTTGTGTTCGCCAAAATTTGCCAAGCTTGGTTGGGCTATTGCGGTTGGACTGTGGGAAATCGAGAAGCATGAATCCCACTGGCTTGCCCGGTCGGATGTTTAGGCTTCTAGCTAACAACAAGCCGCAACCGCGTTAGCGACTCTCATGGCTTCGAGTCGCATAAGCCAGCCGCAACGGGCTAGTGAGTGTCCCGCTTAGGAATACTAACGCGGTTCCGGCTGGTTTCACTTACTCCATCGGCGGATTGTTGGGAGGTTGCATTCGCTGGCGCAGCTGCTCCCAGGTTCCTTTGAGACTCTCATAGAGCCGAGGAATCTGTCCTGCGGCTAAGAATACTCGCGAGCTAACCGCCGAGTGCGGATAGAAGTTCGTGATGAAGTCAAAGCTAAACTCGTGCGGTCCGTGACCAATCATCACAGCGTTAGCGTAGCTGCCGCTGAGAAGTTCGTCGCGAATCTTCAGATCGTCATAGATCTCTTGCGCGGAAGCTTGGCGAACATGCGAAGCATCGCCACCTTGATGCGACTGCGTTGGGTTCGGTGTCGGCGGCGTCGAACTTTGGTGAACTTCCGGGTGCGGCTGTTGTTGTCCTTCAGCGACAGGGAAAGGCTGGATTCCGCCTTGGGGAGTATTCGTTCCTAGCGTATCGGCCACGCCGCCCAACGGAACGCTGGGCTTAACGGGGTTGGCAGGTTGCTGAGCGGTTCCACCAGGCAATGGAGCTTGCACTAAAGTTTGGTTGGGAACATTGGGCGAAGGCAGTTCGCCCCACCGACCACGGTAAAGCTGAATGTTACGTCCCAAGGCATCGACCAGTTGTGGCAGCACGCCGTGTGGCATCACTACGCGAGCCACGATCTGGTGAGGCCGACCAAGATTCTGCACGAAGTCCAAAATGAACTCGGTTTGAGCAGTCATTACAATAACGCCCGTGCTGAAGCAGCCACCAGCAACATGTTCAGGCACTCGAGCCCGAATCGGTTGCTCAGATGGATCCGGACGATCGTCTGGATGAAAGCTCATGTAGAAATCTCACTCAACAGAGTTGGGAACGTAGAACTCAGTGTGTCGAATACTAAGCAAATGGATCTGGGGCAGCAGGCGGTTCAGGCTGGCTGGCTTGCAGCTCTTCCTTAACTCGACCTGGAACGTGGATTCTCACAAGCAATACATCGCGACCGCACAGTATCAAATTCAAACCGAAAATCGGGATTGCGAAAAGGGCTAACAGCAGGAATGAAGGTGCAACACTGACGATTCCCGTCGAAGAAACCTCGCCAAGAGTCCAAACGATGTTGGGAAATTGATGCCATCCGTAGTCTGGCTGTCTAAATCCATTCAGCAAGCTGATGACAATCATCGGCACGGCTACCCCAGCCAGTACCAAAATAGCTTGCAGCAAGAACCCCATGACCATTCGCCCGGAAACAGTCTTGGGAATGGCCAGCATGAGCAATCGAGCTAACCCGTTGTAGAACAGAAAGTACAGCCAACAGAGCAGACTCATCGCTATAATCTGCTCAGTCTCATTGATACGCATTTGGAAGTTTGGCGCTAGCAGAGCCAGTGCAATCCACGCGATAGTCCATCCGGTGAACATACAGCACGTGTACACATAGCCCAACCCAGCACCCGGGAAGAACCACGTTCCAAAGATACGCCCCACCAACGTTCGCGGAAGCGTGCGTTGAGCTCGAGGCGAAATGATCCCGTTTTCGGAGACTACAAACGATCCTACCAAAAGAAACAGCACTAGGCCCACGCAAATGAAGGTGTAACAAGCTTCATCTTCCTCGGCGGCCAGCGCGATCCACATACCCCATGCCAAGCAGTTGTACAAAAAGATTGTTAACCGAATTCTCAAAGCCGTTGCGTGATTCTCGCTTGGGAAGTCGATCGCGGCTGTCGCGCTTCTCAAGCAGACGGGAACAAAGGTGCAAGTCAGCATGGTCACGCCGATAACGACATTCAGTCCCCAACCTCGAAAGTCCCAGAAGACGAGCGTATTGACTGTTGTTACACTCCAAATGAACGCGGCTAACAGCAAACCTGCCAGCAAACCGATACTGGAAACTACTTGCAGCAGTTTGGCTCGTCCTATCGAAGCGACCAAAATCGAAACGGCGGTTAAGGTTACCGATAGCGCCAGCGTGAAGATCAAATAGTACAAGATCGACGAAAGCAATACGCCTCGAAGCAAGTAGGTAATCACAAAGCACGGTGTCAATGTCGCCAAGTAAATGATCGTTTGCAACAACGCCGACGCCATCTTGCCATTGACGATTTGCCTGGCCGAAAGGGCTGAGATACTGACTAGCTCAAATGTCCGCTCTTCGGATTCGATGATCATCGAACGAAAAGCGCTAAACGGAATGACTAGTAGCATCGGGAAGGACAGGATGACCATAAAGCCGCCGAGCATTAGCATCCCACCAGGAACGTAATACAAGCTGGGCAACTGAATAACGACTGCTAGGAGAGTCCAACAGATTACGGCTATCAGGGTCAACGAAAAGCTGATTGTGAACTGCTTGGAGTTCAATGCCTGTCGGGCTTCTTTCACCACAATGGGGTTAGCTCGTTCGCTCAACCACGCCCAATAGACTTGCCACCCCTTTTCGGGCAATTGCAGAAAGCGACTGTTAACTTCTGCTGGAGGAGGAACAACAACTGGCGGATTCAATGAGATATCCGCAAAAAGGTCGTTAGGGCTTGTAGCGCTCATTGCACAGCTCCTGTGGTGATCTGCATAAACACATCTTCCAACGTCTTGCCTTCTGTGGTGAAATCAACAACTTCAAATTCTTGTTGAATCATGGCTTTGAGCAATTGAGCCACCTCACGCGACTTTTCGTCCGCTGTGGAATGAAACTGAAAGCGAACTGTTGTGCCTTCGCTGGTAACCTGCACCACGCCTGGCTGAGTTCGCAGCCAGTCTACTGCGGCGGCTGCATTGCCGAGCATTTGCACGCGGATGTTTAAGTGTGGATGCAAGCGATTTTGAATCTCCTTCACGGTGCCACTAGCGATAAGCGTACCGCGTTCGATGATTCCCAAGCAGTCGCACATCTCACCGAGTTCGCTGAGAATGTGAGACGAAACCAGCAGCGCTTTACCGTCTGCGGCGAGTCCCATTACCATTTGCCGCAATTCAATTCTCGCTCGCGGGTCCAATCCGTTGGCGGGTTCATCCAGAATTAACACCGCTGGATCATGGATCATGGCTCGACCAAGACACAGCCGTTGTCGCATCCCTTTGGAGAGTCCTTGAATCGATTTCTCCGCGATCTTGTCCAGGCCAGTATAGCTGAGCGTGTGGCGCAGCGCCTTGATACGATCGCGACCAATCAGTCCATAACTGCGAGCGAAGAAGTCTAAATACTCCAAGCAGTTCATATTCGGATAGGTTCCAAAATCGTCGGGCATAAACCCCAGGCGTTTTCGAACTCGGTCTGGATCGTTGATTACCGAAAACCCATCAACCAGCGCGTCGCCATAATCGGGAAGATCCAAAGTGGAGAGAATCCGCATCGTGGTTGTTTTGCCCGCGCCGTTGGGGCCAATGAATCCAAACACTTGTCCCGCGTTGACTTCGAATGACACATCGTTGACAGCGCGAGTCTGTCCAAAGAATCGGTAAAGCCGTCGCAACTGAATCATGGGCTGACTAGAAGCTACCATGGATAGACTCCTGTCTGTATCAAGTAGTGTTTTTCTTTCGCATAAGCCTGATCTTCAAAAGGCAGTTGCATTTCGGGCAATTCATGGCTGACAATCCACACACCGTACTGAGGCAAGATGCTCATCGAGAACTTCTTCAATGCGCCATCGATCGGATCGTTCACTACAATATTGGAGTTGTAGTAAAAGTAATTGCGACTGTAGCCGTAGCTTGTCGTCTTGCCTTCGATTTCGATGGGCATCTTTGGCGAGTGTTGATTGTCGCGACCACGAATCTGTATCTCGATCTTTCCGAACGATTCCAGAGATAGCGTGCGAGTCTCACCTGGGTCCAGGTCAAGCGCCACGAAGCCCATTCCGTCAGGCACTCCCTTCAAGGCCACGATGGGAATCACATGTTCAGTCAAATTCGAAACCTCGACTTGTTCGTCAGAGATTTTCTTGATTGCAATGGGAAGTTTAAGCTGCTTGGTGGGTTCGCCAGCAAGCAAGTGATGCTGAGCTCGAGGGGAAAGCCAACCGCTAAGAACCACTGCGTCGTCGCTTTGCTCTATCGTCGCCCCTAATCGATCGCGAGGATCGCTCCAAGGTCCATTCGACAACTGTTCTTCCAAGATCGGTTTTACCAACGCTTGAGGAGAGAACTTCAAGCCATCGCGGGGGGGAGCCCCCGAGAAATAGGATTGTCGCGACCAGACAAAACCCTGTTCGCTGGTTGCATCAAAGTACTGTATGGCCGCAATGCGGCCTCGTGTTCCAAAACCCTCGCGGGAGATGTTGAACAGCAGAAACAGGAACGTAGCAAGAAGCGAGAAGGCCGGTATAAGGAACAGCAGTAGCGTGCGATGTTGCAAACGACTTGTCACTCGCAACAGTACGGGGCCAACGCCGATGACGAACATCATTACGAAACCGATAAAGGCCCAAACGGGAGTCTTCCCGACGGTTTGCACGATATTCCGCCAGAACCACTGCTTGTCGGTTTCTCCGCTGGCTGCGACATCTCCCATGGGATAATGTGCTGTCGAACGAACATGCTCAAGCCAATTCGGAGGGACGTTCTCGAAGACAATGAAGCGACCACCGCCATGGAATCGCTTTGCCCCAAATTTGCGATCTGGGCTAGACAGAACTTCCCAGCGATTGTCATTCGACGAAGCCTTGCCAACCACGGTCAACTGATCAAGTCTTGCGGCTGTTTCGGAATTGGCCGAGTGAACTATCACTGACCCGCCAGCTAGTACGTAGATGGACAACGCTTGCACTTGCTGCGCCGAAGCCAGCTCCAACAAAGGAGCACCAATGATCACAGCATCATAAGCAAGATAGGGACGCCAATCCGAAGGACTCTTTGAAAGAGCCAGTGATTGCGATGTCTGACCGGCTAATCCGAAATCTGCAGTAAAGCTGCCCTTTACTGCATTATTGTCTGGTCGTATCTCAAGAATATCCTGCTGAACATTGCTGCCAGTATTCGAAACAGACAAAGGAAGTCGCGGCTGCATTAAGCTTCGGCCGTCTTCGCGAAAGTCCACCGCGGTATATCCGTATTGCAATGCTTGGCGATAGGTGATCTTAGCAGTTGCCGAAGTGGCTCCCTCAGGCAGAATAATCTTCGTCGCATACGCAGTCGATTGCCCTGAATAGCTGGCCGTGTAGAGCACGAACTCAAGCTCTCGATCACCCGAACTCGGTTGTCCAGCCACCGTAGTCACAGTGATCAACATCTCTGTGCAGCTTAAGGTGCAATCGGGATCGGGCGTGTAAGTAACCCGCAGAGCATCCGCGCGACCTGACTTCTTGGTCGTAAACGAACCTGCAAAGGCAGAGTTCAAAAGCAACATTGCCAACAAACAACATCCAAGAACCAAACGCAAGAGAACGTTCGTCATGACACTAATCCCTTGCTTGTGGAGGAATAACTTGTGGCGGTAAAGTCTCGTTGGCAAAAGGCGATTCTGGACGTTGAGCTTGATAGAATAGAATCTGGTTCAGCGACCCAACCAAGTAAGCGATGAGGAAGCAGACTGACGAGCAAAGTAGGTAGATCGCCACTGGACAAACCAACAACCCGAGCAGCATTTGTAGCTTGACACTTCCGCTGCGAATGGCCAAAGCGATGACGACTCCCAGCACAGCCACAGCAATGAAGTACCATCGCATGGAAACGGCTGGAGCTAGAGGCTGGACTTTTCTCTGAGCCTCCAATTGCGTTTGCAGATCAAGATTCATAAGTGGGCGTAGAGGTTAGATGTTGAAAGATGGAAAAGAACTACAGTTCCTGAGCACTCCAGTTTAACAGAAAAGTACCCTCGCGTGCTGCGATCTTAACAGGTGGTGAACTGCAGCCGTTGAACTGTCTTTTGGGGAGGAATAACAAGGACTAAGCCAAGTTCGATAGCCAAGATCGATACTTGCCTTATCCTGACTCGCCTTCATGGAAACTCCGAGGGAGGCGATGGAATCTTGATTTTGTATCAACATCCCGCGAGCCGCACTGCCAAGTCGCGAATCTGCTCGAGCAAC